>JAFGTX010000315.1 GCA_016938815.1 Clostridia bacterium
CTGAAGAGAGGCCACATTACTCTAACCCCATGTATTCCTTCACAAGGCTTTCAAAGCCCTCATAGTCGTTACCGCCAACTATAGGCTCACCAACCACAACACCTTCCTTGTTGACAAACAAAGTCGTTGGTACAAACTGGAACTGCATTAAATAGCTTCTTGCAAAATCCTCATCAGGCACAATATGTTCATAAGTCACGTTCAGCGCCTTTACAATTTCCGCTGCCGCTAGGTAATTGCCGTCTGCGACAATACCCAAGACCTTTAATCCTTGATCCGCATAGTCATTCTGAAGTTTCTCAAGCTCCGGCATCTCCTGAATACACGGTGGACAAGTGGTACCCCAGATGTTAACCAGTGTCAGTTCATGCTCTGCGAAAAGCGCTTCCGTCACTTCTACTTCCTCCAAATTCTTCAGTTTGAAGGCCGGAAATTTCTCCGCGTCATTTGTTTCTTCAACGACAACTTCTTCTATTACCTTGCCGCTTTCGCTGGTATCTATTGCTTCGTCCGGCTCAAGCGCCACAGATTCCTGTGTCGTCTCTGGTTCCGATACAGCCTCCTCCTGAGATGCGCCGCATCCCACCGCAAACAACAATACCACTAACAATGCACTTATCAATAAAGCCATTTTTTTCATGTCTCTTCTCCTCTCGCTCTAGGCATCCTCTATAAATAGACTCTTGATCGAATCACCGGATACTCAATATTCAACAGATAGTCGATAGATTCCTTGATCAGCATCGGTGTCCTATACAAGCAGTCTTCAGCATAAACACGTTCTGTAAACTGGTGGAGATCCTTGCCCCACGGACCGATATTGATGACCGGAATATCCAATTCATTCATTTCCTCAAAAGGAATGCTGTAAACTTCCTTATCCCAAAGCGGCATGTTCGGACTTACCGATTCTATAATCTCCTTAACATTGCCCTTTGAAGTATAACTCATGTCTGAAATACCCATGAAAAAGTTCTTCTTTCGCATTTCGACGTGAAAATTCTTTCTAGAATAACCATCCAAGTGCTCACTCAGCGTTTTCAATTTTTCATCCAGCGCCACCATGCTTCGGTTGGAGACCTGCGGATAGTAAGGCGGCGATATCCCAATCACCACAATCGGCGTCTTGTCGTGATAATGCTCTACGGTGAATTTGATGATTTCCAAAGTTGCTTCTGGAAAGGACATCTCACCCCGAACGATCAGTGGGTAGATTTCCATCTTTTTATTATCAAACTTGGCCATGAAAGACGGATCATGCGCCGTCACCTCACCAATTAGACTGGAAAATTTCATGACTTTTTTAGTCCATCTAAGCTCACCCAAACCACATAGGGTCGTTTCTGAATATTTACTATAGGCATAATTTACCTTTTCCAAAGCCTCTTCAAACGCCTCATTACAAAATGCTTCGATTTTTTCTAAAATCATCTGCGGTGTCGACGTGAGCGGCAATACGTTGAAATAACCGCTGACACTATCTGGTACAGACGCATCATAACGTATTTTATTATCTTTCATGTATGTGAAGCTTGGTGGCGGGGACATCTCATTCTCCACAATATCCGAAAACTCCGGATTCATATCGATCTTACGTATGATTTCCGCCATAATGGGCACCGGATTCAAGCCTTGAAAAATATCACCAACATGGGCCTTTTGACCTTTCACGAAAATAACCGGCATAATTTTACCAACCGACCCTTCGAAGATCTCACCTACCGATTCTTCTTCCCTAGCATGGGGTTCCGAATCGATCATAATTCTATAGTTCAGATTAAATTTTTTCTTTAAATCGACCAGCAGACCCACACTTTTTCTCATACCGATTGAAATGGATTCTTCGTCCGGTACAGACAGCAACATGACATTGCCATTAAACTCTTCCATTTCAGAGTATCTTTGAAGCAAGTACATTTGAATGGCGGCCCCCGCCTTCATATCACAAGAACCCCTTCCAAAGATCCATTCGTCACCTTCCAAATCACGCTCGATAGCTTCATCTAAGGATAATTCCTTCAATTTTTCCTTCAGCTGTTCCGGTTTATTTGAAAATCCAATCAAATTGCCATAATCAAAAGAGTCCACGACGTCGTGGTGATGCATCAAGATGACCGTGTCATCACCTTCACCCTTTACCAACCCCCAAATCACCTTACGACCATGGTTATCATCTATATGATACATACCGAACTTGTCCGGATTTTTCTGGAAATATTTTTGATTACAAATCCACGTGTGCAGATACTGCTCAATGTCCAGTTCCTTGATGGTACCCGTATCGCTTTTAAAGGTCATCAAATCTTCAAAGATTTCTTGAACACCTTCCTTGATTGCTCTATAATCCCACATAACCCCTCCATGTGAAAAACTTTTTTTACGATCACATTAACTTGATTTTACCACACTTGGTCTGACAATTGAATTATTCTATCATTTAATCTATTCACCAGTTGTAAATAGGGTATCAATAACATATAATTTTTGTAAAGACATGCGTAAAGGAGGATACTCATGCCCAACGATCGGATCCATGAACTGGAAACCACTATTAAGCGACTGAACTCAATCGGGATACACCTTTCCACACAAACGAACTCAGACGAACTTTTTTCTTTTATCCTAGAAGAATGTATGAAGCTGACAAAAAGTGATGGTGGCAGTATCTATATCAAGAAACTAGTTGACGAAAAAGCCTTTCTGGAATTCTCTTATACCAAAAACATTTCGAAAACTTTTCCATTTAGCAAATTCATGATGCCACTCGACAAGACAAGTTTAGCGGGATACAGCGGTTTTACCGGTGAAATCTGCAACTTTGAATCCATGGCAATGACCGAACGCATCGGTCTGACCCACAACAAAAAATTTGACGAAGAAAACAACTACCATACTTGCAACATGCTGGTCGTGCCTATGAAGAATTTCTCAGGTCAAGTCATCGGCGTCATGCAATTGATCAACAAGAAAGACGACTATCAGTGCATCCTGAACACCTATGATCAATTCTGCCAGCACACGATGCCCTATACCAAAGAGGAAGAAGAACTGATTTCCTCACTGACCTCTCAGTGTGCCATCTTGCTGGAGCGCAATACCTTGCTAGATGACATTCGTAAATTGTTCAAGACGTTCATCGAGAGTTTGGTTACTTCTCTGGACCAGCGAGACCCTGTTACAGCCGGTCACTCTTCAAGGGTTGCAGGCTATAGCGTCTGTTTGGCCAAGAAAATCGGTTTGGCCACTTCAGGACCTTTTTCAGATATCACCATTTCCGACAAGGATTTAAAGGCCCTTTACTACGCAGGCTTACTTCATGACATCGGCAAAATCGGTGTTAGAGAATCCGTCCTTTTAAAACGCAACCGATTGACCGACGATACCATTGATGCCATTCGACATAGATGTCAGGTACTAAAATACAACCTGCTCTATGATGCTGAAATCTTCACCAAAGAGGAAATCGCCGATATCTTGGATAGTTTTTCTTTTATTTCTCATAAAGAAACATTGTTGATGATTGATGACAACGAGAAAAAGATGCGGAAATTCATCAAGGAAAATGCGATCCTCATTACCAGTAAAATATACGAAACCCTTTCCGCCATCAACA
>JAFGTX010000050.1 GCA_016938815.1 Clostridia bacterium
AGATCATAGTATTGTAAAAGCAGTTGAAAAGGAAATTGGTTGCTTAGAAATAAACTAATGGAGTGACAAAAATTGTTAGGAAAAGAAAAATTAGATCGTTTAAATTTATTGGCAAAAAAAGCAAAGCATGAGGGTTTGACAGAGGAAGAGACAAAAGAGCGTGATATCTTGCGTCAAGAATATCTAGAAAACTTTAGAGCTGCATTTAGACAAAAATTAGAAAACATCGAATTTGTCGATGAAGAGGATCTAAACCAGAAGAATTAAGGAGGTGCGTCCATGGCTGAGAAACAATATGTTGTGTTTAAACTAGGCAACGAAAAATATTGTGCAGACATCGTTAATGTCGGTAGTATTACTGAATTTGATACGATTACCAAAGTGCCTAATACGCCATCGTACATTGAAGGTGTCATCAATTTGAGAGGGGAAGTTATCCCTATTGTTAGTCTGAAAAAAAGATTCAATGTTACAGAGTCTCAAGGCTTGCAAGATGCGCGAATTATTATTATCACGCATGATGGCAAGAATGTTGGATTCTTAGTAGACGATGCGTCACAGGTAATACGTATTGACGATGAAAATATCGAGCCAACGCCTGCTATCATTGCCGGAGAAGATAGAAAATACATTTCCGGTGTTGGTAAAGTGGATGGCGCGATAGTTGTATTGCTGGATCTCATCAAGATATTGAGCGACAGTGAATTGGAAGCCTTGGATGCGATAGACAAGACGTCCTTATAACTTATTATGATTAGGCGGCCCAAGGGTCGCCTTTTTTCGGTTCAAAAGGTGGCTTGCAGTTTTGAAAAAAAAAGCGTATGATGGAGTTAGAAAAATTTTTTTTTATGGAGGGGATAGCGATGGCGATGAAGGAATTCAAAGAAAAAGTGCTGCTAAAATCAGAAAGCGCGTGGTCACAGATAGATGCTGCAGAAAAAGAAGCGGTATTCAGTTTTTCGGAAAACTATAAAAAGTTTTTGGATGAGGGAAAAACTGAAAGAGAATGTGCTATTTACATGGAAGAAGAGGCAAAAACCAAAGGCTTTAAGAATATTCTCGATGTTATTGCAGAGGGTAAACCTATAAAA
Organism: Clostridia bacterium; assembly: GCA_016938815.1. Lineage (GTDB taxonomy): Bacteria > Bacillota > Clostridia > Peptostreptococcales > Acidaminobacteraceae > JAFGTX01. Next base: position 1,092 of record JAFGTX010000050.1, read on the forward strand.
GCAGGCGATAAAATTTACGGTAACAATAGAGATAAGTCGATTATTTTCTTTGTTATCGGTAAAGAGGATATTGAGCGCGGTATGCATATCGTTGGTGGCCATATCGATGCACCTAGAATTGACTTAAAACAAAGACCCTTGTATGAAGATGCGGATATGGCCTTACTTAAGACGCATTACTATGGCGGTATAAAGAAGTATCAATGGGTGGCATCACCACTTGCGTTACATGGTCGATTAATTAAGGAAAACGGTGAGATTGTCGATATCTGTATCGGAGAAGATGAGAACGATCCGGTCTTTATGATTACAGACCTACTGCCACACTTAGGAAAAGATCAAGCGGCTAAAAAACTGGGTGAAGGCATCACCGGCGAAGGTCTGAACTTACTGATTGGCAGTATGCCACTTGATGATGAAGATGAAAAAGAAAAAGTTAAACTCAACATCATGTCGATGTTATATGAAAAATACGGCATTGTTGAGGCGGATTTTGAAACGGCAGAGATTGAAATCGTACCTGCTGGCAAAGCAAGAGACTTAGGTTTTGACAGAAGTATGATCTCGGCATATGGTCATGATGACAGAGTTTGTTCATACGCAGGCTTTGAAGCATTACTTGAAATCGATGTACCTGAAAAAACAGCGGTAGGTATGTTTATGGATAAAGAAGAAGTGGGTTCACAAGGCAATACAGGTTCTGAATCGGCGTATTTTGAACACTGCGTTGCAGAACTGATCAATCTTCAAACAGAAAAGTATAGCGAATTGCTAGTAAGAAGAGCATTATCCAATACACAAGTTTTGTCGGCTGACGTGAGTGCGGCCTTTGATCCTAATTTTGCTGATGTTTATGATAGAAAGAACTCAGGTTTTATTGGCAAGGGACTTCAAATTATGAAGTATACGGGTTCAAGAGGCAAAGGTGGCTCCAGTGACGCTAATGCGGAATATTTAGCGGTCGTTAGAAAAATTTTCAACGACAACCACGTGGTATGGCAGACTGGTGAGCTTGGTAAAGTTGACCAAGGTGGCGGTGGTACCATCGCTTATATCTTAGCCAATGCAGGTGCAGAAGTCGTGGATTGTGGTGTGCCTGTATTATCGATGCATGCACCATATGAAGTAATCAGTAAAATAGATTTATACATGGCTTATAAAGGCTATAAGGCATTTTTAAACAGATAAAATATCCCAAAATATAAAAGCTTGTCGGCTATCGACAAGCTTTTTTTTCTTTTCTATAATAAGAGTATTAATGCATGCTAAGAATAAAATCTCTAAAGGTTCTAGCCAGTGGAGAAAGGGCACGCTTTTGATGGAAGACGAAGTAGAAATTGCGCTTCATCTGAAAATCTTTAACATCAATGATTTTTAATTGACCGAGTTTCAGTTCGTTTTGGATAGAGCGATTAGATACAAAACTAAGGCCAAGACCGCGAGATACCATCTTCTTAATGGTCTCATTGCTTTCAATTTCTCCAACGCAATTCAGGTCCTCGATTTCGTAATTATGCGCCTCCACTTCATTTTGAAATCTCTGACGGGTACCGGAACCTTTTTCACGTATAATTAAAGGATGCTTAAGTACATTTTCAAAGGAAATGGTATCCATTTTGTCATAAGGTGGTCGATTAGGTGCAATTAGGACTATTTCATCATCGAAAATCGGAATGAATTCAATGTTTCGGATATCTTTTTCAGCGCCGACAATGCCGAAGTCGATTTCACCGAGGTTAATTTTATCTAAGACCTGCTTGGTATCATATTTTTTCAAATCAAATTTAACATCAGGGTAGGAGATGTGAAATTTGGTAAGTATTTCAGTTAAATAGTATTGTTCTGGGATCGTACTGGAAGCAATCTCAAGGATACCTTCAATTTTTCCTTTAAACTGGTTTAAAGAGAAAAATGCGCTGTCTCGTTTATTTAAAATGCTGACGGCATACTCGTATAGAATTTCACCACTGTGTGTCAATGTGATTTTTTTGTTGGTACGGTTAAATAGGACCGTATCCAGTTCTTTTTCTAAGCTCAATATATGGTTACTGATTGTTGGTTGCGTTAAGAAAAGTTTGTCCGCTGCTTTTGAAAAACTATTCAATTTAGCAATGGTAACAAAACTTTCTAATTGTTTGAAATCCATGGTATTGCCCCCTATAAATCTATTATAAATATTTTCTATATACCTATAGAGATATTTTATACATATGTTTTAAGTTTGTCAATTTAAAAACAAGTTGTTAATTAATTATGAATTATCACGACTTTTGCAGTTAGAATAGGGTATATAGCGTATAATAAGGCTAAGACGGAGGCTATGATGAACCTACAGAAACTAGAATATTTGATTTCGAAAGAAGAGGGCGCAAAACTAGATTTTAAAGCTGAACTTGATATTACCTCTCAGTCCGGCAAAAAAGAATTGGCAAAGGATATTATTGCTATTGCCAACAGCCATGGTGGCAGAGGGTACATCATCGTCGGCGTTCGAGACAAGACCAAGGAAATCCTTGGTATGACATCTGAAAATCTAAATGAAGAACGTATTCAACAGATATTGGGCCTAAGGAGTAATCCACCCATTAATATTCGTGTTGAATATTTTATGTTGGAAGAGAAACGTGTCTGTGTTATTACGATTTTCAGAAGCTATAAGCAGCCTCACCAAATGGTTCAGAATGGTGCTTTTTATATACGCCGCGGCTCCACTACCGATGTTGCTAGGCGTGAAGAAATTGCGGATATGTTCCAAAATGGTGGCTTGATAAATAACGAGCAAATACCACTCCTGAACATGACTATTGACATCTATAGCAAAGAACTCATAAAAAAATATTTGGAACGCATGAATTTGAAAGGACAGGAAGAAAACAATACCCTGTTGTGTACACTAGGGTTTATGCATTATGATAAATATGAGGATAAACTGTGTCCAACGGTGGGGGGGATTCTACTTTTTTGCGAAAATCCCCAATTATATATACCTTCCTTAGGGGTTAAAATTTTTGATAGAACTTCGGGTAAAAAGAAAATTTATCAGATCGATGGGAATATTTTCGCTTTAATCGATAAGACGATGGTGCATTTAGAGCCCCACGGTGCTTATTATCCAATTGAAGCGATAGAAGAGGCCCTTTGCAATGCTTTGTTACATAGAGATTACTTTGATACTACCAGAAGTGTCGTTATTCATTTGAGAACGGATAAGGTGATTATTAGTAATCCGGGTTCTATCTTTGGTAATGAGCGTTTAAGCAATCTTTATCATCAATACAACCCGAGACGAAGGAATGGTTGGCTTTACGAAAAAGTGATTCAGATTGATGATCAGGGCAGATTCTTGAAGCAGGAAACGGGTATGTCCTACATCAAAAAATTATGCAAAAATGTTGGTTCTGTACGTTATATCAACATGAAAAAAATAAATCTATTTAAGGTGATTTTGCCAGGAATAAAAATTGAGGAGTGAAACCATGCTAAGAGATAAAAGTATACTAATTATTGACGACGATGAAAATATTGCAGGACTGATTGCATTGTATCTTAACAAGGAAGGCTATGACACGACAGAATGTCATTCAGGGATTGAAGGTCTGAGGAAATTCAATGAAACGAGCTTTGATCTTATTGTCTTGGACGTGATGCTGCCACAGATGGACGGCTATGAGGTTTTAAGAGAAATAAGGAAAGTGAGCAAGGTGCCGGTTATCATGCTCACTGCAAAGGGTGAGACTATCGATAAAATTCTCGGTCTTGAACTGGGCGCAGACGACTATCTGGTCAAGCCTTTTGAACCAAAGGAATTGGTGGCGCGTGTCAAAGCTGTTATCAGACGCTACAACTGTGTGATTGAGGAAAAATCAAGCAATGTCTTGCAATTTCCTAATCTGGTTATTAATATGGATGATTTTAATATTCAATACTTTGGTGATCGTGTCGAACTGCCGCCGAAAGAATTGGAGCTACTCTTCTATTTGGCGAATAACCCTAATCGAGTGTTCACCAGAGATCAATTACTGGATAAAATTTGGGGTTATGAATACATTGGCGAAACGAGAACCGTCGATGTTCACGTGAAGCGCTTAAGAGAAAAACTCAATCGAGAAGGCAATGGTTGGGAAATAAAGACAGTATGGGGCGTTGGCTATAAATTTAGCATAGAGTAATAGGTGAAGGTATGCGCAAATTATTTGGAAAACTCTTATCGTATCAGGTGATTGTGCTTGTCATCGGCTATGTTTTTGTCGTGGTTGGCGCCAATGCGATTTTAGAAAATTATTTTATTGAACAGAAAACAGAGGTATTGCTGGAGCATGCTCGTGATTTTCAGGAGATTTATTCTGAGGGGTTTGAAACCGGTGGTATCGACATCCAAAAGCTACAGCGTGATGTCACCAATTTAAGAAAATTTACCGGAGCAGATCTGATGCTTATTAATCACTCCGGTCAGCTGCTGGTCAGCAGTGGCTATATGGACTTGAATGTCTTTGCTGACGAATTAACATCGGATGACTTTATAACGATTTTCAGTGGTCAGCATATCAGCAAAAAGATATACGCCCATAATGAGAGCGGTACAGAACAGGTGCTTCTAGTGGGGTATCCGATCAGTTATGATGATGAAACCACTTTTGCGCTTGTGATTTCAGTGCCTATGCCGGAGATTCAGAAAAATGTTAAGGAGATTTCTACCATTACCTTGAGTGCCCTTGTGATTGCAGGTGCCATTGGTGTTATTCTTCTTACTTTTTTTATGGCAGAAGTTAAACGAGAGATTGATGAATTGCGTGATGCAGTGGATTATGTTGCAGAAGGCAATTTTGATAAAAGGATTAAAGTCCGTAATAACGATGAGCTAGGAGAACTGGCACATCGTTTCAATGAAATGGCCATAGAACTGGATAAATTGGAAGAAGGGAAACGACGTTTTATCTCGAACCTGACTCACGATTTACGGTCGCCTCTGACGTCTATTTCAGGCTATACCAAAGGGATTCTCGACGGTACGATTCCTCATGAAAATCAGGATCGTTACTTGAAAATCGTTTATGATGAAAGTATCCGTTTATCCAAAATGATCAACGACGTGCTGGATTTAAGTCGACTGGAAAGCGGAAAAATGCTGGTCAATAAGACCGACTTCGATATCAATCAGCTCATTGTTGAAACCTTGGATAAATTTGAACAACGCATCATCAACAAAAATATTCGAATGGATATCAGGTTACACGAAGAAAAGTTCTTTGCCCATGGTGATCTTCAGGCGATTGGCCGTGTGGTATACAACTTGATTGATAATGCGGTGAAGTTTATCGATCCGGAAGCCACCTTGTTTATTCGGACGGAAATAAAAAATGATAAAGTGCTGGTCGGCATTCAAAATACAGCGCCTTACATTTCAGAGGAACATTTAAAAAATATCTGGAATAGATTCTATAAAATGGACACATCCCGTGGACAACAGAAAAATTCCAGTGGTCTTGGACTTTCTATCATTAAGGAAATCATCAAGGCTCATGATGAAAAAATAGAAGTTTATAGCAATAAGGACATCGGTGTTTTATTTGTATTTTCTTTGCCTGCAATTAGTTATAAGAAATAGGTTCATTTAACACTTTGTTCATAGTATATTTAAAATCATCATTTAAAATAAAACACATAGGAGGTGGTGGCATGAAGTTCTTTTTTAAAAAGAAAAACCGCCCAAGTGCTCCTTCACCTAGCGAACAGGTGATGATGGATAATTTTTTTGACGACTTTTGTGTTGCTCAAGCGAAGAGCAAAGTCGCAAGAGAAAAATATGATGCATCTTCCTTTACGATGAATGTACTCGACCAAGGAAACCGGTATGAAATAACTGCCGTTTTGCCTGATGTCAAAGAGAAAGATATCGATGTTAAATATGACAAAGGCATTCTGACAGTGACAGCGTACAAAAAAGGAACATGTGTGGAAAAAGGCCATAACTTTTTTAAACAAGACAGCGTTTTTGGTTATTGCTCGAAAAGTGTCAAACTTGGTTCTGTAGATGACTCATCAATGAACATTACATTTAAAGAAGGTGTATTGAACGTATCCATTAATAAATTGACGGATGATGAGGTGATGTAAATGAATGAAGAAAAGGACAATTATTTTGATGTGGATAATCATTCACAAACTTGGGATAAGCCCCAAGCGCCAATTGAGAAAGACGGCCGCAGTGGTAAAGGCTGGCGGCGACTGCTTGTTGTAGTGGTCATTGTTTCACTTTTAGGTGGTAGTTCTGCCGGTGCAGGCTATTATGCAGCACAGCAATATTTTGGCAGTCATTCGATGTTTGGCGGTGCCAATTACATCGAGAGTAATACAGCAATCGACGATGCCAAAGAGATTGCAACCTTTTATGATGGCAGTGAAAAAACCATTGTAGCCATTGCAGAAGAAATTGGGCCATCAATTGTAGGTATTACGACGAAAGTCAGTTATAGAGACTGGTTCAATAACGTTAGAACGTCAGAAGGTGAAGGATCGGGTATTATCTTTAAAGAGGATGATGCTTACGTCTATATATTAACGAATAATCATGTCGTTGACTCGGCAGATGAATTGTTGGTTGATTTTTCAGATGATAACTTAATTGAGGCAGAGTTGGTAGGCGCAGATGAAGCAACGGATATTGGTGTCATTAAGGTAGAAAAATCAGCAATGAGCGAAAGTTTACGAGCAAGTGTGCAACCTGTGGTATTTGGCAATTCATCGGCAATCAAGGTTGGTGAAACCGCTATTGCCATCGGCAACCCACTTGGCTATAAAAATACTGTGACTGTTGGTGTTATCAGTGCTTTGGATAGGAAGCTGGATAGTGCTAATTTACTGAGTTTGATTCAAACAGATGCGGCAATCAACCCAGGCAACAGCGGTGGTGCCCTTGTCAATAGCCGCGGTGAAGTCATCGGAATGAACACCATTAAGATTGCGGATACTCAAGTAGAGGGCATTGGTTTTGCTTTGCCAATCAATGAGATCAAGCCGATTATCGACGATTTGATGGCTTATGGTCATGTCTCGAGACCGGTGCTTGGCATTGCAGGTAGAGATATCGATGAAGATTTATCAGAGCTTTATGAATTGCCGGTAGGCGTGATCGTTATGGGTGTTTATGACGATTCTGGTGCGGCTTCAGCAGGGATAAAGCGTGGCGATGTGATTATTTCAGTTAACGATGTCCATATCAACACCATTGAACAACTGTCGGAATATCTTGAAAATTTCAAGGTGGGCGATACCATTAAGGTTAAGATTGTCCGAGATGGTAAGGACAAAATTGAGTACAACGTAAAGTTAAGCGACAAGAATGACCTTAAAGAAATGTTAGAAAATTAACAAAGCAAAACCGTTCCTAATGCTTAGGTGGAACGGTTTTTTATTTTGTCAATATTTAATATTTCTTCAACCTCTGGTACAATAAGGATACTGAAGGAGCGAGGAGTAGTAAAATGGATTTTACGATAATGGTATGTGATGATGAACCAATTTATATCGAACAGATGAAAAAACTGCTTAAAGATGCCATTGGCACCTATCCATTTGGCATGAATATCGTTGAAAAAAACGACGGTTTTGAAGTGCTGAAATACTTGGAACTGGAAAAAGTAGATGTTTTGTTCATAGATATAGAAATGTTCATTTTGGATGGTATGGAAACCGCCAAGCAAATTAGGAAAAGGGATTTGGAGATGATCATCGTATTTGTCACTTCTCATGAGGCTTTTGCTTTGCAATCTTATGAAGTGCAGGCTTTTGATTATATACTCAAAAGTAAATTGGATCAATTTTCAAAAAAAATTCAAAGAATTATTGATGCGCTTTATCAGCGTTACGAAAATAATTTTAGAACCCATGTCTTTGGTATCAAAACGGACATGCACAGAGTGAATGAAAACGATATATTGTATGTGGAAGTGGAAAGCCATCGTACCACGGTGCACACCTTAGAAAACATTTATCCACATAGTGAGCGTATATCCGTCGTCGAGGAGGCCTTAGATGCCCGACGATTCTTTAGATGCCATAATAGCTTTTTAGTGAACCTCGCCAGAGCGGACGGTATCATACAAAAAGATAGCATCAGTTATTTTGAAATGGAAAATGGAGCGCATATAGAAATTAGTCGCAGAAAGAAAAAAGAAGCAATGGATGCTTTTTTTCAATATGTTAGGAGATAGTTATGGCTTGGTATGGTGTAGAGTATTTGGTTAACCTGCTAGAGATATTTTTGTATACGGAGTTTATTGCTAAAAATCGTGAATTAAACGTCGTACCGATAAAAAAAGTGGTCACCACCCTTGTAGCCGCTCTATTGCTGCTGGTGGTTAATATCGTTGGTGAACGTTATGTTTTAATTGCCCAGTATGCCTTTTTATTTGGCGCAGTGATTTATTTTTGCATGCACTGGTTGCTGAAAAGGGAAGGTATCAAGACCATGCTTATCTGCATCGTTCAATTTTTCTTGATTGTACTGCTATCGGATATTTTAACGATTCTTATTATGAAACTATTTTCGGGTGTGGGTGTGGAAGGTATACTTGAACAGTCATCAGATCGCTTAATTGCGATGGTGCTTTCAAAGACCATCACCTTATATTTGATTAAATTGTTTAACGGATTTAAATCTCAGGAAGTCAATCAAAGCAAAACTTATATTTTGGCAGTATATACGGCACTTTTCTTGTTGAATACTCTTTTGTCCATGACTTTGCTATACCTATTTTCATGGACTGAAAATGTGGCTTATTCTGACTTCTACGTACTGCTTGGTTCTTCCAGCATCATCGGGATCAATATGTTCATCATTTTCTTGACCAACTATCTTATTAGTGCGAATAAGAAAGAACAGGACAGCATTCGCTGGGAGCAGCAGAACCGTTATTATGAAAAGTACATTGGCGATATTGAAGAGTCCCGGGAAGCAGTCCACAAACTGCATCATAATTATAAGCATGATATGCAGTGTATCAAGGGCTTACTGCAGCAATCAGCGTGGGATGATTTGAAACAGTATATGCAGTCGATTGACTACAAGTTAGCTGAATCGGAGGTTATTAATTTCTCATGTCCAGTGCCCTTAAATGCGCTCTTAAATGCTAAGCGAGATCATGCGCTTAAAAGTGGGATTAACCTTGAACTTGAAGTATTTATGCCACTGGAGACGGCCATAGACCCCTATGATCTATGCAACGTGGTTGGCAATATCTTCGACAATGGTATAGAAGCTTGTGAACGTTTATCTGAAGAAGAAAAAAAATTAAGGTTAGAGATTTATATACAAAAGAAGATGCTGTTTATTAATGGTGTCAATGCGATGCCTGAGTCATTGATTTATGATGACGATAAAATTGTGACGACAAAAACAGACAAAGAGTTCCATGGTTATGGATTAAGTATAATTAATGAAATAGCGTCAAAATATGGGGGATATTCCACTATAAATACAAATGCTCAAGAATTTAATATTCTGGTAGGAATACCTTTTATATGACCATTTATGCGTAAAAACGACCACTTTTGAAGGTGGTCGTTTTTTATTTTTTGAAGTGTGTTATTGTGGATTCATAAAAGTGAGGTGATGCTTATTATGAAAAAAATGATTAACGGCACGATACGAATTTTATCAAAAAATAATCCGGAAATAGAAATGCATAGGGCGACTTATGCTTATGGTCTAGACGTATTTTTTAGCTCATTTTTTAATCTATTAGGGATTCTGTTTGTACACGCTCTATTTGGTAATTTAGGCGCCATTGCAGTGGTAATCGTATTTTTCGCTTTGCTGAGGACCTTTGCGGGAGGCTATCATGCACAATCGAGATGGCGTTGCTTCTTGTTTTTCCTTTTACTGTCCATGGGGGCGATGCGGTTATTTGAATATGTCATGTCTGCGGTACCCATCTTTGACTTCATTATTGGCGTAGTGCCATGCTTTGGTCTTATCGCTATTTTTGCACCGTTGGATACCGGCGCAAAACCCTTAAACTCTGAAAAGAAAGCGAAATACAAGAAAGAGAGCTTACTGGTTGCAGTGATCCTAAGTGGTGTTGTTTTAACATGGTACTATTTATCCTTGTTTGAATTATCAGTATTGGGTGCACTGGGCATCTATATGGCGGTGTTGACCATGCTGATTAGATTAATACAAAAAGAATTGAGAGGAGATTTGTTTTATGAGTCTAAAGTTATCTAAAATTTACGAACCGGTTTTATTGGCGTTTGCATCAATGGTTATGATGATTGTTTCTGTATCAATGAGCTCAGCATGTCTGTTCATCACATATGAGCCAGAACTACCGGAGGAATTGAAGTAAGTAAATGAAGCATTGAAAAAGACTGCGGCAAATGGAATTACCAATGGCTGCAGCCTTTTTTTATGCTAATTTTTGAAACTATGCACAGGTGCCGGCATACGGCCACCACGATTTACAAGGTCAGCACTTGAAAAGGGACTGACCGGCATAATTGGTGCCATACCTAGGAGTCCTCCAAATTCAACGGTATCACCCAGGCCTTTGCCGATGACCGGAATGATCCGCACGCCTGTTGTCTTGTTGTTGATGACCCCGATGGCCGCTTCATCGGCGATGATGCCGGAGATTGTCGTATCAGGTGTATCTCCTGGAATGGCAATCATGTCTAGGCCTACAGAGCACACGCAGGTCATGGCTTCCAATTTTTCGATAGACAGTGCACCGGCATTGACCGCTGCAATCATGCCTTCGTCTTCGCTGACCGGAACAAAGGCGCCGCTGAGGCCACCGACATGGGATGAGGCCATGATACCGCCTTTTTTTACCGCATCGTTTAGCATGGCGAGGGCTGCAGTCGTGCCGTGGCAACCACAACATTCCAAACCAATTTCTTCGAGGATTCTAGCGACACTATCACCAACTGCCGGTGTTGGTGCCAATGATAAATCGATGATGCCAAATGGTACACCGAGTTTTTCTGAGGCTTCATTAGCCACGAGTTGTCCGACTCGGGTGATTTTAAAGGCGATTTTCTTGATGGTGTCGGAGACCACATCTATAGGCTGGCCTTTGACTTTTTCAAGAGCGACCTTCACTACACCGGGGCCACTGATACCGACATGGATGACACATTCCGCACCGGTGACGCCGTGGAAGGCACCTGCCATGAAGGGATTATCCTCAACGGCATTGGCAAAGACAACCAGCTTGGCGCAACCGATACTATTCTGATCCTTGGTTTCCATAGCGGTCTCTTTGATGATTTTACCCAGATCTCTGACCGCGTTCATGTTGATACCAGATTTGGTACAACCGACGTTTACAGAAGCACAAACCCGTTCTGTCGTAGCGAGCGCTTTGGGAATCGATTGAATCAGTTTTTGATCGCCAATAGTGTAACCGTTTTGTACCAGTGCAGAGAAGCCGCCGATGAAATTGACGCCTACTTTTTTGGCAGCAGCGTCCAATGTTTGGGCGAATGCGACATAGTCCTTGTCGTCTGAGGCTTGTGCCACTAGGGCAATCGGTGTTACAGAAATCCGTTTGTTGACGATAGGTATGCCGTATTTTTCCTCTATTTCTTCACCGACTTTCACCAAGTCTTTGGCTAGGGTCGTGATTTTATCATAGATCTTTCTGCGGGCGATTTCGCCATCTTGATGGCAGCAGTCCAGTAGGGAGATACCCATCGTAATGGTACGTATATCCAGCTTTTCTTTTTCAATCATATGAATGGTTTCTAAGATGTTGTTAAAATGATTCATGGCGGCCTCCTATATTCTATGCATTGCTGTAAAAATGGCTTCGTGCTGTACTTTGATTTTGAGCTTCAACTGATCCCCCGCGGCGTTAAGCGCCTCTTTAAGAGCATTGAGTTCCACGGTCATATCTGTAAGATCCACCTGCATGACCATGGTGAAGTAACCATCAACGATGGTCTGATTGATGTCGAGAATGTTGATTTCCCGATCTGAAAGAACGGTGGTGACCGCCTTGATGATACCCTTTTGATCCATGCCTAATACTGATACAAATGCTTTCATTTTTCTTTCTCCTTCATTCCGTAAATTTTTTTATGTCAGGAGGACAAAAAACAAAAAGAGGCCAATCCAAAAAAATTAGCCTCTAGAAATCGAGAACACGACAAATATGTTCTTCTTTTCCTCTGTCCCTTGTACCTGAGAGTTTCACTGACAAAAATCAGCTTTCCCCTTCGGTGCTCATAACGAGTCTCTCCAGAGGTTCGTCCAACAACGGTCTATATTTCAATCCCACTGTCTTCATCCGAGCCGTATTAAATTAACATTGATAATAACACAGGGGAATAGTGCTGTCAAATACAAATTTGGCATATCTGTGTTATAGTGTTTTAAAAATATTTTTCAATCGGCTGTTCAATGAACGGATATCCTTATCGAACTGGACAATATAAATTCCAAGTTCTTTAGCGCGTTGTAGGATATTGCTATAGAGTTCGCCGGTTGTCACGAGGATCTTAATGCTGGTATCGAAGCCAAGCTGCTCGCCATGGGTGTATAACTCGTATAGGGCCTTCTCCAACTGATTGCCTGTATCTTTGCAGGAAATTAAGACAAGGCGGTTATCGTAAGTGCCCATGACATCAATTTCGTTGCTGACGAGGTTGCGATTCTTATTCCAGTAGAAAAATACGCTTGACATTTCAGACTCGACATCTTTAATGGTTGTAAGGGCTAAATAGGTTGCCATTTCCAGCCAAGAACCGCTTTTTGAAATGAATTCCTTGTAGCGTGGGTCATAGAATTCAAGAATATGTGTATGGCGTTTGCCAAGGCGTGCGCAGATATCGTGCTTGACCAGTATATCAATCAATTGCTCCATCAAAATCTGTTGCTTGCCGCTCAATTTGTCGAAATTAATATGCACCTGCTTAGACAGTTGGTCGGTCCTGATTGGCGTCTGCTTCAACATATTTCTATAAATATTTAAATCTCGCATCAAGACGTTGAAAAGCTCTTTGGCACATGCCTCTTCGAAGAGCACTTCATTGCTGTGTTGAATGGTGCCACCGAAGTTTTCGATATAGTCTTCAACATTAAGATGCACTGCGTCCTTGATGATTTCACAAAACTGATTGTCCTTGTAAAGATAGATGTCACCATCTTCTTCGACAAATGCCAATTGGCATAAATCTTTGAACTGTAGGACGGTATTTAAAGTGAAAGCAAAGCGACTGTTTGGAATGACAAAAACATCCTCTGACTCAAGTCGCTTACCCAGTGATTCTAGTCCTGTCGAGTCATAAAGGTCGATGGTCAAAGTCTCTGTTTGATAGCCTTCGGTAAAAAGAAAATTCAATAAACCGTTTTCTGCAAAAGGTGACTTGAAATGTTTGTCTTTTACAACAACGATATGATTATAATTAAAATATTTTGCTGCGATGACATTCAAAATATTTTGCTCAGTTTGCATGATATATAGCTTCTTCATAACGTTCCCCCTCGGGTTTTATTATAGCATAGCTGAAAGGGGATTATGCCAAGAATTCTCCCATCATGACGCCCATGACAGAAGCCATCATCAGACCTCTTGTCCAACCGCTGGAATCTCCGAGACAGTAAAGATTCTTAATACTGCTTTCAAAATGTTCATCCAAAATCACCTTGTTGCTGTAGAACTTGACTTCAGGACCGTAGAGCAGTGTTTCTGTACTTGAGAAACCTGGCACCACGGTGTTAAGCGCTTCAATAAAGTTGATGATATTGGTCATCGGACGATAAGGAATGGCCGCTGTGATGTCGCCAGCCACTGCGTCTTTAAGCGTCGGTACCACGTTGGATTCACTTAATTCCTTTGGCCAAGTGCGTTTGCCGGCTAGGATATCGCCGTAGCGTTGCACCATAATCTTGCCGCCGCCTAGCATATTCACGAGTTCAGATACCTTTTTACCGTACTGGATCGGCTGGTCGAAGGGTTCACTGAAGTTGTGAGAACTTAAGATCGCGAGATTGGTATTGTTGGATTTTTTCTCTTTATAAGAATGACCGTTCACCACTGCAAGGTGATGGTCGTAATTTTCTTGACTAACGAAGCCGCCTGGGTTTTGACAGAAGGTTCTCACCTTATCTTTGAAAGGTGCTACGTGCCCGATGAGTTTTGACTCGTAGAGGACGGCGTTTACCTTTTCCATGATTTCGTTTCTGACCTCAACACGAACGCCGATGTCTACCGTACCGGATTTGTGTTTGATGTTGTGCTCTACACACATTTGCTTGAGCCAGTCGGCGCCTTTTCTGCCAGTCGCAAGTACAAAGTCATTTGCTTGAATTTCATAAGCGTCTTCTTTATTTTTAAGGTCTTTTACTGTAACTGCTTGAATTTTGCCATCTGTGATGTGTAGATTTTCAACACGTGTGTTGAAAAGAATTTCGATACCATTTTCAAGCAAATGCTGTTGAATTTTATAGTAAATTTCATGAGCTTTTTCCGTACCTAAGTGACGGATGGGGCAATCCACGAGTTTAAGACCTGCTTTAATGGCATTTCTGCGGATTTCTTTGATCTCTTCAG
>JAFGTX010000051.1 GCA_016938815.1 Clostridia bacterium
GGCGTAGAAAACATCATCAGAATCGGTTCATGTGGCGCTTACACAGATGCACTTGACCTATACGATGTCCTTCTTGTATCAGACGCTTGGTCAGAGTCTACTTACGCAAAAACTCAATCCGGTTACGACAAAGACTATATCGAAGCCAACCCAGAGTTGAATACACGCATCGAAGGCATTGCAAAAGAATTGAACATTCCACTTAAGAGTGGTCGTATCCATTCTTCTGACGTATTCTATAGAGAAAACTTCAGAGAATTTGAAGGCATCAGAGATAATCACGGCTGTATGGCTGTTGAAATGGAATCTTTCGCCCTATTCGCAAATGCAAAAATCCTCGGTAAAAAAGCAGCGTGTCTGTTGACAGTTTCCGATTCATTGGTAACTGGCGAATTGACTACCAGCGAAGAGAGACAAAACGCATTTACACGCATGATGGAAATCGCGCTAGAAATGGCATAAAATACAATAAAAAACCTCCGACATCCGTCGGAGGTTTTAATTTTTTTGAATGTATGCTATTCCGGTAAAAATCGATGGCTGTTCTGTTTAAGCCACTGTCTTGCCTTGTCGTACTCCGGCATACGCATCTCCACGGCTTTCCAAAAACGATCCGAATGGTTCATTTCTTCAAAATGACAAAGTTCGTGAAGCACAATGTAAGATACGACCCAAGTCGGCAACATGGACAGGCGCCAGTTGAAATTCAAGTTCATTTTGCTGCTACAGCTACCCCAGCGTTTTCTTTGCTCCTTGATAACCACGCGGTTAGGTTGCTGGCTGAAATGAGGCTGATAACATTTCAACCAAAAGGCTACTTCCTCCTGGGTCTTCTGCCGAAACCACGCTTCGATGATCTCTAAAATTTCATCAGGATGATTGTTCTTATGTGTAACAATCAATATACCGTTTCGAAGCGTCACCGAATCTTTCAATCCTTCCGCTGCGTTTATCTTAAGTCTGCATTCCCTGCCAAGATAGGAAAAACAAGTACCATCTATACCTTCCGGCGCATTGTAACAATGTCCTGTTGCAAGACGCTGAGTGACTTTGCTGACAATCCACGACTTCTTGCTGTCAATAAAAGCCATGATACCTTCTTTTGACATATGGTCCGGCGCTTCCACAGAAACCGTACCATCGCTTAAAACCGTCATTTTGATAGACTTTCTTTTGGCTTGGGTGATCCGAATATCAATTTTTCTATTAGACACGTTTTTCACACCTTTCACCCATTTATTCTATCGTATTCTGGTTCAAAACGCCAATATCCTCGGTAAAATATTTCCAATATTTTTTGGGGATTTTTTGTTGTTGTAGTTTCAAATTAACCCTTTCTGAAATCGTCACCGCTTCAAAATAGCCACGCCAGTTGTTTCTCAAAGCCATTTCGTCCTCGGCATAGAGAAGGGGTTCCGATAGATTCAAGGTGTTGATATGCCAGTCGGATTGGTTATAAAAAGCGGCAATGCCCCGACCTGTGTCATGAATGACCCATGACTGGTCTCCCATTCGATCAGCAAAATGTGGCGCCAAAAGAACCAGTATATTGTAGGTTGGATGACACGACGCGTAGTAAATGCCGGAATCCAATTTGGAAAATCTCACAAAGCCTAAAAAACTATGGGTCTCCCGTTTGACAGCTCGCGCCACTTTCAAAAAGGGCTGAATCACTTCGTGGCGTTCGTCGTTTAAGATGCTCTTGCCATACTTGAAACCCAGTCGCATGGCTCTAGCGCCCAGCATATCCGCCTCCGGCAATTCGGAAAGAAAGACGGCATGAATCATATCCAGCCATTCGTATCCGAGTTTCTCAAGAACCCCCTTCACTACCCGTGCAGCACAAGCCTCATCGGTGAAAACATCGATGGGCCGATTGATCAGATTGCCTCCGTAAAGCGATGCTCTACAAACGTCATCCTCGAAATCCTTGTTCTCAAACCACTTGAAAATCGCTGTCAAATAGCCTTTAAAGGTATCATCGTAAATATAAACTTTCACTGCTGAACACCTCCGGAAACAGGCTGGACATATGGAGCTGGTCGGGATTGAGTTTTTTCATGACTGGGTCTTCGATGACCAGCTGATGTCTGATTTTTGCCTGAGTCGTATTCTTCCCACCATAAAATTTGCCGTCACAAAGAATGAAATATTTAGCCCGTTTCAAAACCACGCCCATTTTCTTCAAAGCGTCGTAATCCAGTTTGCCATAGCGTCTGCCCTTGACAATACGCTGTGCCGATGTAGGTCCGATACCCGGTACCCGTAGCAGCAGGCTGATATGTGCCCTGTTGACTTCCACAGGGAAGAACTTCAGGTGATTCAGTGCCCAGTAACATTTAGGGTCCATTTCCAGATCTAAATTAGGATGGGCTTCATCCAATATTTCACTGGTCTTAAAACCATAAAATCTCAAGAGCCAATCCGTCTGATAGAGCCGGTGCTCTCTGAGGAGCGGCGCATGCACAGTCGTCGGCAATAGACTGTTGTTCTGAACAACCGGAATATAGGCAGAATAGTAGACCCGCTTCATCTGATAAGCGTTGTACATGCCCTCCGATACCGTCATGATGTTGTAATCCGAATCATTTGTGGCACCAATCATCATTTGGGTCGTCTGACCCGCCGGCACAAAATTCGGCGCTTTCGTAAATTGCTGTCTCAATGCTTTCGATTCCTCTATCTTATCCCTCAAATAGTGCATAGGTGCCGTAATCTGCTGTGTTGATTTTTGTGGCGCCAGGAGTTTAAGGCTTTTCTTCGTCGGTAGCTCCAGATTCATGCTCATCCGGTCTGCATATTGGCCTGCTTGAGCCAACAATTCTTCGGATGCTCCCGGAATGCCTTTCAAATGTATGTAACCGTTAAAGCCTTCTCGCTTTCTCAGCAGTCGTACCACCGCCACCATACGCTCCATGGTATGGTCTGGGTTATTGCACACCGCAGAACTTAAAAAGAGCCCTTCGATGTAATTTCGTCTATAAAAATCCATGGTCAGATTAACGAGTTCCTCCGGCGTGAAAGTTGCGCGAGGCACATCGTTTGATTGTCGGTTGATACAGTAAGCGCAGTTGTAATCGCAGTTATTGGACATGAGTATTTTTAATAGTGAAATACACCTGCCGTCCGGCGTAAAGCTATGGCAAATGCCCGATTCTGCTGCACTACCCAGCTGGCCTTTCTTACCCCTACGTTCCACACCTGAAGAAGAACAGGACACGTCATATTTAGCGCCTTGAGTCAGTATTTGAATTTTTTTATCCAATTCCATTTCCACCACTCCTTCGAACATATGTTCTATTTTAGTATAGCGCATTTTCCGCTCTAGGTAAAGATAAAAAGCCCTCTCTTGAATTCAAGAAAGGGCTAACATAGGACTATTTCAATATTTTTTTGATCAATTGCAATTTGTGCCGATAAGGCGGAAATACCAGACCATGTTCAATCCGCGTTGACTTCTTGTGAATGGCCTTTTTATGTGAAAAAGTCAGGAAACTGTCATAGCCATGATAATGTCCCATGCCAGAACCGCCGACACCACCAAAAGGCATGTTGGGATTGGCAATATGGGTCAAGGTATCGTTGATGCATCCACCGCCGAACTGCACCTTTTCCATGACGTGGGTATGAATGACATCACTTTCGCTAAAGAGGTAAAGCGCCAGTGGCTTTGGTTTTTCAGCCATCAGGTTCAATATATCGTTCAAGTTGGTATAAGTCAAAACAGGCAGGATTGGACCGAATATTTCGTCCTGCATCACAGCATCCTCCCAACCCACATCCGCCATCACCGTCGGTGCAATATAGAGTGTCTCTCTATCGGCCTGACCGCCTATGACGACTTTGTCCGGATCCAACAAATTGATGAGTCGATCGTAGTGTCGCTCATTGATGATTTTGCCATAGTCTTCGGAAACTAGCGGATCATGGCCATAAAATTGTCGGATAGCCAGCGCCAGTTCATTCAGGAAGTCACTGCGGATGGATTCATGCACGTACACGTAATCAGGCGCGATACAGGTTTGTCCCGTGTTGATGAATTTACCCCAGGCGATACGCTTGGCCGCCACTTTAACGTTAGCATCCTTATGGACGATGGTTGGGCTTTTTCCACCGAGTTCAAGGGTGATGGGCGTTAAACGTTCTGCAGCTGCTTTCATGACTATTTTCCCAACCGGCACGCTACCCGTGAAAAAGATATAATCCAGAGGCGCATGGATGAGTTCTGAGGTCATTTCTTTCCCACCGGTCACTACCGCAACATATTCTGTTTGAAAACATTCTTTCACCAGTTTCTGAATGATCAGAGCCGTTTTTTCAGCGTATTCTGATGGCTTTACGATGACGGTATTGCCTGCAGCAATCGCCCCGATCATCGGCTCGATAAGCAATTGGAAAGGATAGTTAAAAGGTGCAATTACTGCTACCACGCCATAAGGTTCATAACGTATATATGAGGTCGCCGGAATTTGATGTATGGGGGCTTTCACTTTTTCATCCTTTGCCCAGCCTTTAAGATGCTTGACGAAATGGGAAATGCTTTCCAAAACATATCCAACTTCCGTGGCATAACCTTCAAAATGCGGTTTGCCAAGATCCTCTCTTAAAGCATTCAAAATAGCCTCTTCATTGACTTGAATAAAAGTCCTTAGCTTTTTCAGTTGCGCAATACGTTTGTCGATATCCCTCGTATGTCCGTTCATAAAATACTTTTTCTGAGCTTTAATCAATGATTCGATCATGTTATACACCTCCAGTAGGCTTCATCACACTATGAAAATATGATATGCTATTAATGAACAATATGAATGACAATAATTTTAACCGTAAAAGGAGCGTTTTTAAATGAGCAAGGTCACTTGGAAACCCGGAACGATGGTCTATCCCGTCCCAGCGGTCATGGTTTCATGTGGAAATTCACAGGAAACACAAAACATCATTACCATTGCCTGGACCGGCACCGTATGTACCAATCCACCCATGACATATATATCCGTTCGCAAGGAACGTCACTCACATGCCATTATAAAAAAAACAGGCGCCTTTGTCATTAATCTTACGACAAAGGATTTGGTTTATGCAACAGATTTTGCAGGTGTAAAATCCGGCAAAGATGTGGACAAATTCTCGCATCTAAATTTAACGGCTGTACCAGCCACTCAAATTCAGGCACCCATGATCGATGAATCCCCTGTAAATATCGAATGTAAGGTCACGGAAATCAAAGAGCTCGGATCACATGACATGTTTCTTGCAGAAGTGGTTGCCGTACATGTCGATGAAAAATATTTGGATGAGCAGGGCAAATTCCACTTGGACGCTGCCGATCCGATTGCCTACTCTCATGGCACCTATTATACGTTGCATGAGGCGCTTGGCACATTTGGTTATTCTATCATGAAAGAGAAAACAAAGAAAAAACGCGCAAAGAAATAAAGTGCTTTAATTGATATTGAAATGGTATACATTTAGTAAGGGGGAATCCTTATGAAAAACATTTTAGTCGTCGATAAGTCCGAAAGAAATATCGTTAAAATCAAAGCTTTTTCAAAACGCCACAACATTCAGGTTTATGAAGCACATAACGTGCTTGAAACTATTAATCAGCTCAATTCGCATGAAGACATTGAGGTGGTTTTGATTGATGTCAATTTAGATCAAGAGGATGGCTTTAATTTGGTTGAGCGGGTTCGCGAAGAACACGATACCTTACCCATTATCATTCTAACGACTCTGAATTCCAAACAGGACTTTGTTCACGGCCTACGTGTTGGCGCGACGGACTACCTTCTGAAACCCTTTGACGAACCGACTTTTATCAAACGGGTATTAAGTCCCTCCTTGCTAAGAATCGAATCTCACGCCAAGCAAGTGGATTCGGTGGATATTAAGACGCTCATTCGTGCGGAACTGGTCAAAGCAAAAAAAGGTCATTATAACGTTACTTTCGGCGTTGCCCAATACTTCAATCCCAACGGGGAAACGAATCTTCTTGTCGAAGAAGAATACAGCCGCGTCTCTGAAAAATTCTACCCTGGGCTCAAAAGCATATTCTGGGAAACTGATTTCGTCCTCAGGTATGGCAATCAGACCTTTGTCTTTGTGTTGCCTTTCTGTTCCAAAGCCAAATTATCGGTGGTCGAGAGGAAGCTGAATACCTTCAGTGAACGTTTCATGACTCATCACGCCTTAGACCATTATCGGATGGTTTCGACCTTCTTTTCCTATCCAGACGATTCGACCTCCAACGACAATGTGATCGAATACTTGGTGCAAACCATCAACGATATCAAACAAAAAGAGCTCTCAGACATGATCGTCTAAGAGCCTATGATGCAGTTTTTTCCAGAACTTTTTGCTTTATAAAGATTTTCGTCAGCGACTCGGATCAACTCGTTAATCGATTGATTCTTAAATGAGTTGACGCCACCACTAATGGTAACTTTCAGGCTTTCATCATCAAAGGTGAGAGCCTCTATTTTTACCCGAATCTTTTCAGCGACCAGCATGGCTTGATCGTAGTTGGCTTCCGGCAACACGATCATAAACTCTTCTCCACCAAAACGGGACATGACATCCGAACTTCTCAAAAGATCTTGGCAGGTTTGTGCCAGTTTGACAAGTACGTCATCTCCCACTTGATGACCGTAAACATCGTTAACACGTTTGAAGTTATCGAGGTCAAACATAATCACGGAGAGCGAATGTTTATAGCGCTCCGATCTCGCAATCTCCTCTTCCAGCCTGTGCATCGCATAACGTCTATTATAGACCTTGGTTAAGCCATCCGTAATCGCCATCTTTCGCAATTCCGCGTTTTTTTCTTCTAGGTCACACATCATCAAATAGTATTTGATTTGAACCTTGAGACGTGCCATGAAAATATTGGCATCAAAAGGCTTCATGATATAATCGTCCGCACCGATAAGGAGTGTTGTCGAAATCGTCTTATAATTGGTTACCGAAGACATGATGAGAATCACACTCTTTGGATGACGGTGTCTGAGTTTCAACAGCAGTTCATCGCCAGATATTCCCGGCAAAATCAAATCGATGATATAGACATCATAGCCCTTTTCATCTTTCATAAACTCATTAGGATCAGAATAATAAGTCACCTGACTGAATCCCGCCAATTCAAAAATCTGACGAATCAGCGACAAGCTGAGTTCACTATCATCAAGAACGGCCACGTTCACATCCTTCACATCATGGCTGAACATTTTCATCTGCTTAAAAGCCTTGAAATAAGTCGTCATAATAGAGTCATCCACTTCTGTCTTCACGAGGTAATCCACTACCCCTAAACTGAATAAATGCTCCCTCATCTCCATGGTATCTGTTGATGTCAATACGATGATCGGTATATTCTTGTACTTCGAATTGTTGATGGTTTTTATAAAGTCTTCGCCGGAAATGCCGTCAAATTCCAATGCGGTAACAATTAAATCTATGGCCTCTTTTTCAAGTGTTTCAATGGCTTCCCTTGGAGAATTCGCTGGATAATAGAAATGTCCAGTGCTTTCCACAATATCACCCATCTTCTTCTTGATAAAACGGCTTTCCTCTAAATGCAGTATTTTTAGCATCCTGTCTCCTCCAAGTATTTTAAAACTTTCTCTTATTAGTTTATCAGTTTATCGCAAAAAGTGCCATAACACAATAACCTGTGTTATGGCACTTAACATATTGCATTAATCACAGAATCCTATTTAATTTTGAACTTCAAAATCAAATTATGCAAGTTCTCAACACTTTCTCTTAAGTGGTCAGTTTGACTTGCAATCTCCTGCATAGAAGCTAACTGCTCTTCTGTCGCTGCAGATACTTGTTCTGAGGCTGCAGAAGTTTCTTCTGTAATGGCAGATACATTGCTCATAACATCCAGCAATACCGATGAGTCACTTTCGATCTCATTGTTTTGCTGTTTAATGCCGTCAATACTTGCAAGCAATTTTTCAAGCGTTTCAAAAATCTTATTGAAGCTTGCTTCAGTTTCCTTGACTGCTGAGTATTCTTCAATCTCAACTTGTCGGTTGTTTTCAACTGTTTTAACAGCCATGCCTGATTGTCGTTGCATATCGGAAATCAAACCACGAATATCGTCACTTGCTTCCGAAGACTGCTCAGCCAATTTTCTGATCTCTTCAGCAACAACAGCAAAGCCTCTACCAGCTTCTCCTGCTCTCGCTGATTCGATGGATGCATTAAGTGCCAAAAGATTCGTCTGGTCTGCAATCGATGAAATCGTATCGGTGATTTCACCAATTTTCTTAGACTGTTCATCCACATTGTTGATCATTTCTGACAAATATGCCGATGATTTTTCTTTTTCTTCAGCTTTGGCAGTCAATTCTTTCATAGTCGTTAAACCTTTACTACTTTCGCCTTTAACTTCATCTGAAAGTAGACCCATCGCGTTGGATAAATTGTTGACTTCAGAAATCTTTTCACCCACTGCAGCGGTTTTGTTGGAACCATTCAAAACTTCATCTGCCTGTTGGTTTGTTCCTTTTGCGACATCCTGAATTGAATTTGCAATTTCTTCTGTCGCTCTGGTTGTTTCACTAATAGATTGTGTCAGCATATCCGAGTCATTTTTAACACTATCAGATGTCACGTTGATTTCATGGACAATTTCTCTTAGAGTATCCACCGTTCTATTGAGATTATCCGCCATCTGACCGATTTCATCACCTCTGTTCATATTAACGCGTTCAGTTAAGTCACCTACAGCAACAAGTGATAAGGTATGATTTACTTTTTGTAAATCACCGGTCACTCTGCTGGCGATATAAGTACCAACACCAATACCTGCAAGTAATGCAGCAAGGATGATACCAATACTACTTACAACCAGAGGTTTTGTATCAATCGCAATTTCGTCCGCTTCAAACGGTACGGCAATCTTCCAACCACTGGTTGGCTCTGTCATGAAGTACAAGTATTTGTCAGTGCCTTCAGAACTGTATTTTACATAACCACTGTCTTGATTTGCCATCTCTGCCCAGTAAGGTTCTTCGGAAACATTTTTACCCAGCCATTCTGGATCCGGATGGGAAATAACGTTACCGATGGAGTCTGCAATAACAAGAACACCTGTGTTACCAACTGTCGTATCTTTATAAGTGTTTGCAATTGCTCCCAAAGACAAGTCTGTAGAAATAACACCAATCATTTTGTTGTTATCATCAAACACTTGTTTAGCAGCAGTTACAACAGGAAGCCCTGTGAAGGCATCGATGTAGGTATCTGTCCAAACAACTTCTGTTGAAGTCTTAGCAAGTGCATACCAGCCCCTTTGCTTTGGCTGATATTCTGGCGATGCCTTAAAGTGCGGATAGGTAAAGAAACCTTTTGTACTGTTATAAGCTGCTTCTTCATAAGCATACTCGCTACTGTCAATTTTTGCTGTGCCATAAAAATCTTTCATTTTTTCTCGTGCTACATTGACGTCAAAAGCATTCGGATTTTCATAGCCGATATAAACGAAACTCGCTTCTGGATAAGCCTTGCTGAAACTTTCGAAGGTCCTCATCATCCAGGTCATGCTATCCGCATAAGTCGGCGCACTCTTGACGTTCGAGTCCATACTCAACATATCAATACCACTGGAAAAGGATAGCAAATAGTTGGAAATCGATTCTCTGATCTCTTTTACGATTACCTCGGATGATTCATTTCTAATGCTCTCCATTTTGTTAGCTGACATCATGGTCAAACTCGCCCCGATAGACACTGATGCAACTAAGATGATTAGACCAAAATACAAAGCCAATCTAAACTTAAAACTTTTCTTCATACTACATTCCCCCTATGTTTTTACTCGTTCAAATACATTATTAATTTGCTTGATGTTAGCGACTTAACTTATTGCTATTACTTATACCCATACATAAAAAACACTAAACAGATTGATGTTTTTTTAACAACCTTTTTATTTCTGTTCTTCAAAGGTGTTTGCTATTTGATTTCTGCCATGCTCTTTGGCATGATAGAGCATTTCATCCGCTTTATGAATCAAATCAGCAACCCTGAACAGTTCATCTGATATCTCATAGGAAACGCCAATACTGAGGGTAATTTGTTCATCGACATCGTCAAAAGTTATCCTTCGAACAGATTCAAGAATAGCCTCTGCCAGCGCCAATACGTAAGATTGGTCATGTTTGACCGACAAAATCAAGAATTCATCGCCACCATATCTGAATGGGTAGTCCCCCTCGCCCAGATGACTTTTTATAGTGGCTGCCACAGCAACAATAATCTCATCCCCTTTGGGATGACCGTAGGTATCGTTGATGTTCTTGAAATGGTCTATGTCCATCATGATAATGGCAAAAGGATTGGCAGTATCTCGCGCTATCTTGTTGTATTCCTCTTCCTGTTCCACAAAAGTTCTGCGATTATAGAACCCTGTCATTTCATCTAAATAGGCACGAGACTTCAAATCAGCAACCAAGGATTCAATCTTGTTAATCCTTCTAAATCCCGCTAATAACGAAAAGATCAAGGTCAAAATGACAAGACCAAATAGAAGAATGGTCACTACTCTTCGCCCGATGAGTTGAATGTACTCATCCATATAGACGTCCGATGCGAGTAGCCCGATGTAATCCCCTTCTTTCGAATAGATGGGTGCAAATCCCGTAATATAGGTCCCCCACTCGTCACTATAAAATTTAAACTGGGCTTGTTGCCCTTCATAAATTGATTCGATTTCGTCATGCAAATACGTATAGCGATCCTTATCGGTATAACCTTGGTAGTCTGTATCCGCAAGGCGCGTCTCATCGTCTATCACGGCATCAATCAGGTAGATGGTGTTCAAAGCCGTGCCTGCTTTCAGAGCGTAGTAATCCTCCTCATCCACTTCCACATGATACTTGATCTGGTCCGGTTTCAAGCGATGCAGTAAATAAACATACTTGATTTCCGAAGCAGGCATATATTGTCTGACATAGGTTTCAAATTCACTGTTGTAGGGTGACTTGAGCAAACTTTCGAATTCCATGTCAACCAAATGGTCTACCATTTCTTTTTTTAATTCCAAATGGTCTGCCACCACCATGCTGAAGGTCATTGCTCGCCGACCGATGGCTTCAAAATAATCCACTTTCATAGTATGGATGGCATAGGCAAGTAATAAAACTGTTACAACGAAATTAATGACCATGATGTAATTGATTCTTTTTTTGAGCTTTGTATTTGGCATATAACCACCCCTTTGTCCCTTTTATGGATTATACCCTCGCTGCATATGCCATAAACTCATGGGTACCTTATTAAAGAATGCCATACCCAACACTTGTCGCTTTCGCTATAATAGTAGTCAAAGCACGGGAGGTAAAAATGATCTTATCTGAAGAAAATCAATATATAAAATCCATAGAAATCGATTGGCAGAAAGTCCACGCGGCAAAACTCGGTAAAACATATCCATTCAACTTGCCAATCATCAAACAACTGAGCACACTAAGTTGTCACCCACAGGTGACCTATCTCATCGGAGAAAATGGCGTTGGAAAATCCACCCTCATTGAGGCCATCGCAACTGCTTATGGTTTTAACCCCGAAGGTGGTACCAAAAATATGCACTTCTCTACAGAAGCGTCACATTCCGTATTGCATGACTTCCTTAGAATCAGTAAAAGTTACCGTCAAGCAAAGGACGGTTTTTTCCTAAGAGCTGAGACTGTTTACAATGTCTCCAGTCACATCGACCAACTCGATAGAGAAGGTGGTTTCGGACCCCCTATCATAGCAAGTTACGGCGGCGTTTCACTGCACAAGCAATCCCACGGTGAATCCTTTTTCGCCATTTTCATGAACCGTTTTTCAGGCAAGGGTATTTACATCCTAGATGAGCCGGAAGCCGCGCTCTCGCCCACACGGCAAATGGCCATGCTAAAACGCATGGATGAACTGATCAAGGAAGGTTCTCAATTCATCATCGCTACCCACTCGCCCATTATATTGGCTTATCCGCAGTCGCGTATTTATGAAATTACGGAAAAGACCATCGAAGTGGTGAACTACAAGGAGACCGAGCACTACGCCATTACAAAAACCTTCCTAGATGATCCTGAACACATGCTAAAATTACTTTTGTAACGTATGTTACGTACTTTTTCTTTGAAATCTTCTATGCTGTAACTGTAAACAAAATCATGGTATTTGAAATGAGGTGACCAAATGAGCATACCTAAATTTGCCGTTTTGCAAAAACCTAGAGGTGAGGAACGCACCTATGGTGTAACACCAAGAATTCCCGGTGGCTTCATCACACCAGAAGCCCTAATCAATATTGCCAATGTGGCTAAAAAATACGGCGGCACCATCAAAATCACATCCGGACAGCGCATCGCCATCTTAGGCGTTAAGGGCGAAGACGTTGATAACATATGGGAAGAACTCGATATGGAACCCGGTGTCTTATCCCCTTATTCTGTTAAGAACATCGAGTTATGTCCAGCTTCCTTTTGTAAAAGAGCTAAACAAAATTCTCTTAAACTAGGCATGAAAATAGAACATCGATTTTACGGGGCACCCGCACCGAATAGAACTAAAATTGCTGTTGTCGGCTGCAGAAATGGCTGCGCTAGCGCCAATGCAAAAGATATTGCAGTTTTGGCTGACGAAGAGGGTTTTATCATCAGAGTCGGTGGCAGTGCTGGATTTCATCCAAGATTACCTGATACCATTGCTGAAGGTTTAAATGAAGAAGAGGCTTTCGATATGGTAGAGGCTGTCTTTGAGCATTACTGCGAAGCTGCTGCCATGGGCGATAAACTGGGCCCTTTTATAGATCAGATTAGCTTTGAAAGCTTTAAAGTCGGTGTGATGTCACGATATCAAGAAAAGCGTCAGCACGAGAAAACAAATAAGGAGATTTAACTATGAGTGCATTTTTAGCGCCTATCCATTTCTGGCTCTATAACAAAATAAAACTAATGGAAGACATTGAGAAAAAGATTATCCAAACCGTTGATTTAGAAAACATTCAAGCCTTGTCTGAGGAGACACAAAAAGAAATTGCGCCCTTTCTTCCTGAAGCATCTTTAGAGGCCATCATCGATCAGGGCAACATCCATGGTTGGTTGCAAAATAAAATCACCTCTGTCGAAAGACGGCAGGCACTATTGATAAAAAAGATTGAAAGCACCGGTTATCCGGGTATATATGACTTAACAGAATCTATTTACGAGAACTTTGGTCATGATGCTGCCCAAAACGCAGCAATTCAAAACTCGAATGATCTAAACGACATATTCAATAAATTAAATAATTATTTACTTGAAGGTATGCCTTGTGATAGAGTGAACAAAGTAGTCAATAATTCTGAAAGTGAATTATCCTGGGAAATTACCCGTTGTGTTCATACAGACAATTGGTCTACTGTTGGTGTTCCTGTTGAAAGATATTATGCTTTTAGAGCGGCATTTATAAAAGGTTTTGTGACAAGTGCCAATCCATCATTAAGTTATCGGTACACCAACGACGATCAACAGTTAAGCGTTATAGCAAAGGAGAAATAAAAATGAAAGTTACTAAAGATATGTTAATCAGTGATTTATTAGAAAAAAAACCAGAGGCAGCTCAAATCTTGATTCAACACGGCATGGGTTGCTTAGGTTGTCCATCTGCACAGTTCGAATCTATCGAGCAAGCGGCACTTGTACACGGTATGGACGTAGAAAAACTATTAGAAGATCTTAATAAATAAAAAGATTTCAAATGAAAACAGCACCCTAGGTGCTGTTTTTTTATAGGATAAAATTGTTGAGATGCCTGTTTTCTACGGCATTCATAAGGCCTGGCAGCATATCATCGGTGTAGTCATAAAGCAACTTAATCAAGCGACAGTTCTTTATCCCTAGGACCTCAATCATACCTGACACAAGCTTCTGAGAAAGATCAATATAAGCTTTCACATCTAAATTTAGCAATTTCTCTTCAATCTCAACACATTGGTCGGGCGTCACTAGAAGATCAGGTACTGCTCCCCCCGAAAGACAGCTGATAAAGTAGTTTCTAAAGACCAGTTCGAATAAATTGAAATAACCGTCAAAAGCCGTGCATTGATACTTGCTGTAAAATCGGTTAATCAACTTATTGATATCCAATACATAAAAAAAGCAGCAAAATTCATTCTCCACCTCAAATTTTTCAAGGTACTCATGAATGTATACAATGCCACTCGATTGCATCGGATCAAATAGCAGTGGATAATCTATGGCCGTCACCGTATTTTGCGCATCAAATTCAGGGTTGTACTTTTTAAAGAATTCAGGAAGTGCCATTTCAAAGGTCTCCCGGTAAAGTTGGTTGTTAACCGGCATGCGCTTCGCCTCAATCTTGAAATAGAGCGCTTGGACTTCTTCAATATAGCTTTTCATATGAACCTTGCTACGCGTATAGATTTCCGATAGTAGGTGGCCTTCTGAAAGCATAGCCACACCATAGTGGTCGAAGTAGACATTTAGAGTATACAGGATAGCGCGCAGGAGTTCTTCGCTACGTTCTACCGTCAGCGTGGCACTTTCCCCAGCCGTGTACTTCTTGATGTTTTCCAGTAGCAAAAGACCCACTTCTTGATTGAAGCTTTCGTTGTCCAATTTATAATAAAGTTCATTCATCTCATCACCTACACTTCATACCAATGGCCACGACGATATTTTTCAATGAATTTATAGGCTTCCCGCTCTCCCAGCAAATCCAAAGACCCTTCGCAAATACCATCATAGCTGTCTTTTAGAAAGATAATCAAATCATCATCCGTGATGCTGTCCTCCAGCTCGCTTTTCATATAATGAAAAATTTCAACAAGCGTTTCAATCACCTCTTCATAGTCTTCCTGCTGAATATGGGGTGAATCGCAGAACTGCCGAATGATTTTTTCCATAATGGAACAATCAATTTCAATGCGTCCATACTTCTCTAGAATTTCATTTCTGTCTTCCAGCAGAGCCAGTGCCATTTCCCTCGTTAAGGTAAGACCGTAAGGCTGTGTGATTTCATTGGTCCTCATCAGCATATCAACATTTTCTTTTTGATTCTCAATTGGTGTCTGCCATATTTTCATAATTTTATTCATAAAAACCTCCACAAAAGACTTGACTTTTAATAAAATGTATGATATTATTAAAATTTACAGCACATAGAATTATATAATGTAGCCGATGTCTTGTCAAGATGTCGGCTTTTGATATGCCCTTTTATGAACGGACTGTAAACAGTCTTTGAAGAAATCCCTGAAACTATTGTATTTCGCGTAATATCCTATAAAATAAAAGATGTTACTTATAGGGAAAAATACTTTATTGCGGAGGCATTCTTATGGAGTGGTTGGTTTACGGCATCATCATTGTAATTGGTTGGATTTTGGGGAATATTGCCCATGATTTAGGTCACTATTTCATTGCAAAAAAACAACACGCCCGAGATATTTTCTTGGAAATCGGAAGAGGCAGACAAATTTTCAGCAAAAACGGAATCAGCTTACACCTTAACCTATTTACAACAGGACGCGTTCTATATAAGAAATTCCCTTATCACGAAGAGTGGAAAAAACTGCCTGTCTTCGTCGGCGGCATTTTCGGTACAGCGATGGCCGGTGTACTGATGGTCGTTCTCTCTTGGATCATACCGTGGACTGTTGGCAACTTCAAAGTCTTCACATTACTTAGCTACGTTATGCAGATGCATATCCTCTTTAACGCTGTACCCCATCAACTTTTTGGTAAAATGTCAGATGGCAAGCGCGTTTACACCATGTATAAAGATTTGAAGACGCGATTTAATTTTCAATTTAGACGATAAGAAAAAACGAGGCATGTGTATACACGCCTCGTTTTTTAGTATTTAAATCTAAATTTCATGGACTTCTTCAGTGACCATTTCATCTTCTAACAGCTGATTAATAACATACCAACTGAACCATAACACGACGCTCCAAAACATCACAAGTAATGTCTTATGTACGCTAATAGCACCATATCGAATAGTATAACTCAAAAAATCAAGTGCATATACCAAAGCAAAAGCTGTAATACCCCTTCTAAAAAGCAAATATTTCTCCTTGATAAACGTAACCATCAAAAGAATAATTACAAAATAGACAAGACCACTACAGATGTCATGGATAAATCTTGTTACGACATCATTCGTTCTTATGAGCTGATCAACAATCATTAGAATAATGCTCCCATATAGAAAAACATCCACTTTTTCTTCAATATCTTTTGGAAGTATAGACTTTGGCACAGCATTTCTAAAAGCTATCGCTATAGCCTTTACATTTGAAAAAAAACTATCGGATATTTCAATTTTCATTTTATAGAACATATATATATTTAGAGCTACTAAAATAAAGCCTTTAAAAGCATATTCCCAATTACTTTCGCTCGCTTCACCAAGTACCCCTAAGACCAATAATACTGCAATAATCAAAAATGAAATTTGTAATTTTGAAGCTGTTTTCAATTCCTTTTGAAACAGCTCTTTTTGCTTGCCGACATTTTCAACTTGTCTACTAATCTCTTCACTACTATTAACGTCATCAAGTATTTTCGAAAAGAATGCTTTATCTTTTTTATAAACCATAAATGTCGCAATACACATCAAAAGTGAAATAAACGCCGTCACATAATAACCAATGTCAGGTTTATATAAAAATGACAACATTTCCATATCTCCCGATTCTGACCGATACAAAACAGCTGCAACAAGTGTAAATAAAAGTGGTAACACCGAGTTGATTGGGCCTACTATTTGAAGCAATCTATGTTTTTTTGTAACAAAACACAGTATCGATCCTAGCGATACTATTGGTATGAATAACAATAGATAATAGAAAAAAGAAACTTCCATATCACTCGTTAGCATAGTAAATGCCGAAATCCTCAAAGTTTCACTTGAGAATAAACTCATCATGCCATCCAATTGCAACCATGGTAGAAAAAAGGCCACTAATAATAGTAATGCTCCTACCAAAATACTCACAAAATAATTTTTATACATACAAATCCCTCCATTTTGTGAATATTATACCATTATTTAGCATTATTTTTCCAATAATTGCTATATGTTTCTATTTTTTTACATTTCGCCTTTCGATTTCTAGCACTCTTTCTTTCATTTCCAAACCAAAAGCATAACCCGTAAGCTGTCCACTGCTACCGATGACACGGTGACACGGGATAATGAGCGGTATCGGATTTTTATTGTTGGCCATGCCTACAGCACGAGAGGCTTTATCGTTGCCCGCCATGATGGCAATTTCTTTGTAGCTTCTCGTTTCTCCGTAAGGTATCGCGCATAAAGCCTGCCATACCTTCTTTTGAAAATCGGTGCCTTTCGGATTCAATTTAAGTTCAAAAATCCGTCTTTCGCCAGAGATATATTCCAGTATTTGTTGCTTGGCATCTTGAAATAGTGCATCGTTGCGTTTTAGTCCCTGAGTAAGTTCTAGTCCCTTTTTATCGTCTCCTAGGACCATATGAAGCCTAGAAAGTCCTTCTTCGTCACCAACAAGGATCACTGGACACAGGGGCGTATCAAATTCTGTATAATACATACATCCACCTCCTAAATTACACTTTCATCGCTATAACAATATGAATATCGGTATAGGTCACTTTATCAGAAACCGCCTCTTTAATGCCCTTTAAAGAAGTATGCCCTATGGTATCTATTGCCGATAATATCTCGTCTTTCACTTCTTTCTCAATAAAGCGATCCCATTCAATCGTCTCACCATTTTCCTGCAATCGCTCCAAGTGCTTGATGATGGTATTCTCTGTCAAGCCACGCACTTTGGCAATGTCCCTTATGGACTGGCTATCCTGATAAGCTGTCAGTGTCAGTTCATATCGGTCCTTACTACTGGATGTCACACTTTCTTCTCGCTCTATGTCCTCTTCTTCCACAGCATCAAACATCGAGTTACTTCTCTTCTGAATCAGCGCCTCATCGATAGCATTTTCCGCCATGTAACTTTCTATGATCTTAATAAAGCCTTCACCATAATTGTCGAATTTATTCTCCCCAACCCCTTTGATTTCCAAAAATGCTGCCCGACTTCTAGGCATATAGTAAGCCATTTCTTCCAGCGCCGTATTGTGGAATATGACATATAGCGGCACAGCCTTTTCTTCTGCAATTTCCCGCCTATGCGCCAGTAAACGTTCTAGCAAGTTTGAATCAACATCCAACTCGGTTTTGCGCTTGGTCGCTTTCTTTTGCTTCTTATCTTTGACATCAATACGCTCTTTGCGAATCAAAACCTCTTCTTGACCTTTTAATATGGCTCTAGATGCGTTCGTCAACTTCAAAATAGGATAGGTATCCGTCGTCATGTGAAGATAGCCTCTCGCGATCAAGTTCATGGAAAGCTCGCGAATCCCACCCTCAGACATGTCTGTGATGATGCCATAAGTGGACACTTCATCCAAATGCCAGTCCAGAAGTTTCTTGTTTTTAGAGCCACGCAGCACTTGAATGACCATGTTGAGACCAAAGCGCTGACCGGTTCTGTAGACACAAGACAATATCTTTTGCGCCTCAAGGGTCATATCGACGAATTCAGAGTCGTCAAGGCAGTTACCACAGCTGCCGCAGTGGACCTCTCCAGTGACTTCACCAAAATAGGACCTGATCTCATTTCTAAGGCAACTGTTGGTATGACAATAGTTGACCAGCGTCTGCAAGTTTTCATATTGAATCCTGTGCCTTTCAAGGGTCGCCTCATTCTGTGCAATCATCAGCTTCTGCTTCACGATATCCGCCGGTGAGTAAAGAAGCAAACAGTCGCTTTTAAGTCCATCTCTTCCCGCACGGCCCGCTTCCTGATAATAAGCCTCCATATTTTTGGGCATATTGTAATGAATGACAAATCGAACGTCAGGCTTATCGATCCCCATACCAAATGCATTGGTCGCTACCATGATCTTGATACGATCCATCATGAAATCTTCTTGAATACGGTTTCTCAATTCACTGTCCATACCACCATGATAGGCACCTACAGGAAATCCATGCTCTTGTAATTTGGCACTTAAGGCTTCCACGGTCTTCCTCGTCGCGCAGTAGATAATGCCTGAACCCTCATTAAAATCCTGGGTTAAATAATCTCTCAAGTACCTGTATTTGTCCGTTGGTTTGATGACCTTATAGAGCAAATTGGGTCTATCAAAACCGGTGATCAATTCAAATGGTTGTTGTAGTCCGAGAAATGTCTTGATTTCATCGATGACAAATGATGTTGCCGTCGCTGTAAAAGCCCCAACGACCGGTCTTTCATCCAGCTGTGTAATGAACTTTGGTATATCCCTGTAGCTGGGTCTGAAATCGTGACCCCACTGACTGATACAGTGGGCCTCATCCACCGCGACAAAGTCAACTTTGATGTGCTTGCAAAGGGTATAGAAGCTATCCGTCAGAAGCCGCTCTGGTGCGACATAGACAATCTTATGCACCCCATCCAAGATTTCAGCCACTCGCAGCTGGGTCTCCTCTACACTCAAAGTACTATTCAAAAACGTGGCAGAGATGCCACTTTCATTAAGGCCATCCACTTGATCCTTCATAAGGGCAATCAATGGTGAAATGACAACGGTAACACCCTCAAATAAAAGGGCCGGAATTTGATAACAGATCGATTTACCGCCACCTGTCGGCATGATACCCAGCGCATCTTTCTTATCCAAAATATGATCTATGAGAACTTCTTGTCCTTTACGAAAACTTTCATAACCGAAGTGTTTTTTGAGTAATGTCAATTTATTCATCTTATCTCCTCTTTCCTTACGGACTTATTATATCATTTATACATCAGCCATATATCGAAATTTGTCATCTATATTGATGCAATTACTAATGATGCACTCTGATTCCATAAATAAAGCCCTTGGTCACCAATACCAAGGGCTTATCTTTATACTTAAAGGCTTTATCAGCAGTTATCTTATAAAATTCGTATAAGTCTTTCTCACAGGGTCAGCCATTTTGACATCACTTTCCACAGCCCTTTGTTTTAACAGATAGGCCATGTTGCGTCCAAGCACTTCCATAGTCTGCATGCCTTCTGCATCTTGAAGTACATCTCCCGGCTTTGTACCATGAATGACATTCCAATAGTTGCCTGTCGGTTTCATCATTTCACAGTAGTCGATGAAAGCGTTCATACCGTTGACTGTCGGCATACCGCCTGTTCGCCTTACCGCGGCAATCGAAGTACCCACTTTGCCTCTTAAACCTCGACCAGCAGCATAAAACACACGATCAAGGAAGCATTTCATAGTACCCGCAATATTGGCATAATAAACCGGTGACGCTAAGACGATCCCCTCTGCTGCCACCATTTTTTCAATCGCTGCATTGACGCCGTCGTCTGGCAGTACACACTTTTGATCCCCATTTTTCATGCATTGATTACACGCAATACAACCTCTAATGGCCTTATTACCTATATGAAGTATCTCCATTTCGATACCGTTTGCTTCTAATTCCTTTTTAATGGTTGCCAGTCCGTGATAGGTGTTCCCCTCTGCATGTGGACTGCCGTTAATACCGATTACTTTCATGTCTGTTTCCTCCTATTATTTGTCTTGGTCACTATTATAGCTTATTCCTCTTCTACTTCAAGACCTAATTTCTTCATTTTTTTATACAATTGGGTTCTATGGATACCTAACATTTTTGCCGCATCGGTTTTGCTGTGCTTATTTTTTCTCATGGCTTCAAGAATAGCCTGACGTTCTACCGATTCAACACAGTGCTTCAAATTTAGGCTATCGCATGAAAAGGACATCTCTAGAGATGCTGTGATCAAATCGGTGGCTTCTCCGGAGGTCGCCTGATCTTCGCCAGCCATGATGCGCAGGTATTCTGGCAAATCTGCGATTTCAATGGTATTCCCTTCTGCCATGCTCATGGAACTTTCAACCACGTTGCGAAGTTCTCTGACATTGCCCGGCCATTCATGGCTAATCAACACATTCAGAGCCGATTTTGAAAACTGCTTCTTTTCGGCATAAGACGCTTTAAGGCTATTCAAGAAATTCTCCGCCAACAGATAGATATCATCCTTTCGCTCTCTAAGAGGTGGAATTTTGATGCCGACTACCTCCAAACGGTAATAGAGATCCTCCCTAAATTTATCCTTGGAAACCAGCATTCTCAAGTCTTCATTGGTAGCAGAAATAATTCGCACATCCACATCAATCTTGACGTTGCTGCCTATTTTTTCAAATTCTCTCTCCTCCAGCACCCGCAGAAGTTTTGACTGCATTTCTAAAGGCATGGCACTAATTTCATCCAAGAATATGGTACCCCCACTAGCCAATTCGAATTTACCAATTTTACCGGCGCTAGAAGCACCTGTAAAGGCCCCTGGTGCATAACCAAAGAGCTCTGATTCCAGTAAATCCTTAGGAATTGCGGCACAGTTTATTCTGACAAACGGCCCATAATGCCTCGGACTCGCCTTGTGGATGGAATGGGCAAAATACTCTTTTCCCGTACCACTTTCCCCACTAATACAGACTGTAGAATGGGTTTCAGCTGCTTTTCTAGCACTCTCAATCAGCCCAAGCATGCGGCTGTTGTCCGTGATGATGTTGTCAAAAGAATACTTGGCTTGATTCAACCGTTTCAGTTCCTGCTTGTAATCCCGCATTTGCCGTTTCATATTGTCGATATAGTCTGCCATATATTTTACTTCGGCAAGATCTTTAAAAAGAATCGTCCCAACCGCACCGATGATTTTGCCGTCCCGCTCTATAGGGATACGTGAAGCGATGACCTGTTTGCCGCCGATGACCTGAATATCACCTATTTCGGATTTGCCGGTCTTCAAAACCACGTCCAGTCGCGTATTTTCAAGTACATCAGTCACATGTTTTCCCAGCACTTCATCTTCTTTGATACCCAATAACTTTTCGTAATTGAATTTAGTGATATAGCCATCCGCATCCACGATCGCCATACCTTCATAAGCTTGTTCTATAAATTCATCAATCATTTCCATCTGACGTTTCAATTCTTCATATGAGCGCTCCACTGGAACACCTCCCACTTGAATTCTTACGTCTATGATAACACAAAAAATGCAAGGAGTGTATCAAAAAAGATACACTCCTCGTGGGTAAAAGTTATTTTCATAACGGTATAGCTTGTTGTTTAAAAAATTATCTTCTTACGATAAGTGCTTCACCCATACCGCCGCCGATACAAAGTGTCGCTAAACCGTGTTTTGCATTTTGTCTCTTCATTTCATGAAGTAATGTTACTAAAATTCTAGCGCCGCTGGCACCGATTGGGTGACCGATTGCAATTGCGCCACCGTTGACGTTTACTTTGCTCATATCTAAACCTAAGTCTCTAACGACCGCAATAGATTGTGCTGCAAATGCTTCGTTCGCTTCAATAACATCTAAATCCGCTACTGTAAGGTTTGCTTTTTTAAGTGCTTTTTGAGTCGCTGGTACTGGACCATAACCCATGATCGATGGATCAACACCTGCAGAAGCATGAGAAACGATTGTTGCAAGCGGTTCGATACCTAATTCGTCTGCCTTTTCCTTAGACATAACTACAATTGCAGCTGCACCATCATTAATACCTGAAGATGAACCCGCTGTTACCACACCGTCTTTTTTGAAAGCTGGACGTAATTTTGCAAAGCCTTCAACAGTTGCATTATCTCTAATGAATTCATCTGTATCAAATACCACCGGCTCCCCTTTTCTTTGAGGAATCACTACTGGTACGATTTCTTCTTTGAACTTACCTGCATCTCTTGCTGCCGCTGCTCTTTGTTGACTTTGAGCCGAGAATGCATCTAACTCTTCTCTAGTGATTGACCATTGCTCTGCAATGTTTTCAGCTGTAATACCCATATGGTAATCGTTGAATACATCCCAAAGACCGTCTTTTACCATGACATCATACATTTGGCCGTCGCCCATACGTTGTCCCCAACGTGCATTTTTAAGGGCATAAGGTGCCATACTCATGTTTTCAGTACCACCGGCTACAACGATATCCGCATCGCCTGCTAAAATCGCTTGGCAAGCCATAGATACAGTTTTAAGAGCAGAACCACAGATCATATTGATTGTTACTGCCGGCACTTCTTTAGGAACGCCTGCTTTCATAGCTGATTGACGTGCAATACCTTGACCATAGCTTGATTGTAATACACAACCAAATAGTACTTCGTCTACTGTTGCTGGTTCTACTTTAGCTCTCACTAGAGCTTCTTTGATTACTGTCGCACCTAAATCCATTGGTGTTACATCTTTCAAACTACCACCAAAGGTACCTACCGCCGTTCTTACAGCACTTGCAATTACTACTTCTTTCATAATTTTCTCCTCCATCCCGTTTTATAATAGTTCTAAATCATCTCAGATAATGATTCTGAAATGATCAATTGTGCTTCCGTTGCTTCTTGAATTTCTTCCAGTGTAAACTCTGGATTGTATTCCGTAAGCAATAAGCCTTTTTCCGTAATCTCCATTACACCCATCTCAGTAATGATCTTGCTGACCTTACCTCGACCAGTGAGTGGTAAATTGCACTCTTTCATGATCTTATGATCGCCTTTAGCAGTATGTTGCATGGCAACGATTACTTTTTTAGCACCACCGACAAGGTCCATTGCGCCGCCCATGCCTGGGACCAATTTTCCAGGAATCATCCAGTTTGCCAAGTTACCTTTTTCATCGACTTGTAACGCGCCTAGAACGGTCGCATCCAAATGTCCGCCTCTGATGATTGAAAAAGACATGGCGCTGTCGAAGAACATGCCACCTGCCTTAATGGTTACTGGCTGTCCACCCGCATTCACTAAATCTTTTTCAACAAGGTGCTCTTCTGGTGCTGGGCCTAAACCAACAAAACCGTTTTCAGATTGAAGCAAAATTTCGATATCCTCGCTAACATAATCTGCTACCATTGTAGGAAGACCAATTCCAAGATTGACAACGTCACCGTCTTTAAATTCTTTCGCTACGCGTCTTGCAATAATCTCTTTTGGATTCATTATTCTGCCCCCTCTACAATATGACTTACAAATAGACCTGGTGTCGCAATCAAATGTGGATCTAGTTCGCCAGATTTCACAATTTTCTCAGCTTCAACGATAACCACTTCTGCAGCCGATGCCATCAGTGGATTAAAGTTTCTAGTGGATTGGTTATAGAAGATATTGCCTTTTTCATCGACAACCGAACCATGAATCAAAGCGATATCCGCTTTCATGGCTTTTGCCAAGATATAACGCTCACCATCTACTTCTATAATTTCTTTACCGTCCTCTACAGGCGTTCCGATGCCTATTGGTGTCAAGACACCGCCAAGACCTGCACCACCTGCACGAACTTGCTCTGCTAGTGTACCTTGTGGTACCAATTCCACTTCAAGCAAGCCTTCATTCATTTGACGACCTGTTTCTTTATTTGTACCGATATGTGATGCAATCACTTTTTTGACCTGATTGTTCACAACGAGTTTACCAACGCCTTGATCAACAAAACCTGTATCGTTGCAGATAATTGTTAAATCTTTTTTACCGCTTTTGAGCAAGGCATCGATCAGCTTATGCGGACTACCTACCGCCATAAAACCGCCAATCATTAACGTCATGCCATCTTCAATCATGTTCACTGCAGCATCAATCGTTATCTTCTTTTTCATACCTCTTATTGCCTCCTTATAAACTACGAATGTTCACCCACGTTTATCTATATAGCAACTTCCATGCCAAAAAAAAATTTCCTGTCAAAAATGTTATATGGCTTCAAACAGCTGTATACTGGTTATTAATTGATTCTATTTCATGTGCGTTTATCATGCTTTTCCTTTAAAAAGACATTCTTTTTGTATCAAAAATGATACAAAAAACATTTTTAGGGTCATATCAACTCATTTACGTATCTTATTTGATACAAAATCCTTGCTATGCGATTTTATTAAACATTTATGTATCAAATGGGATACACAGCAAAAAAACCGACGCATTTTATTCTGCGCCGGCTTCCTATTCTAACTAAATGATTATCCTAAAAAAGCTTTGATATCGTCTTCAACCGTACCGATACCCGCAATCCCGAATGTTTCAACTAAGACGTTGGCTACATTTGGTGATAGGAAGGCTGGTAATGTTGGTCCAAGGTGAATGTTCTTGACACCTAGGTAAAGCAGCGCTAACAGTACGATAACTGCTTTTTGCTCATACCATGCGATATTGTATGAAATCGGCAACTCGTTGATATCGTTCAACTCGAAAACTTCCTTCAACTTCAGTGCGATGACTGCAAGAGAATAAGAGTCGTTACATTGACCTGCATCCAATACTCTCGGAATGCCACCGATATCGCCAAGAGGCAATTTGTTGTATCTGTATTTCGCACAACCTGCTGTCAGAATCACTGTATCTTTTGGCAACTGTTCTGCAAACTCTGTATA
>JAFGTX010000052.1 GCA_016938815.1 Clostridia bacterium
AACTTTGATGAATCGTTGACTGAACCCACTGTACTACCTACTAAAATTCCGCAGTTGCTAATTAACGGAGCTTCGGGTATTGCGGTTGGTATGGCTACAAATATGCCACCTCATAACTTAAGCGACACCATCGATGCTACCATTGCTTATATCGATAATAACGATATTACGATTGACGAACTGGTTGATATTATTATAGCACCTGATTTTCCAACAGGCGGTATAATTTATGGTTATCAAGGTGTAAAAGAATCATATGAAACTGGTCGAGGTCGGATAGTCATTCGAGGGAAGGCACATATTGAAAATGAAGGGGGCCGCGAAAAAATAGTTGTGACCGAAATTCCATATATGGTTAACCGCGCAGAGATGATTCAGAAAACTGCCGAATTGGTTAACGACAAAAAGATCGAAGGTATTTCAAATGTTAATGATGAGTCGGACCGCGAAGGGATGCGTGTTGTTTACGATTTGAAACGAGACGCAATGAGCAACGTGGTGTTAAATAAATTGTATAAGTACACCCAGCTTCAAACTTCATTTAGTGTCAACAATATTGCACTGGTTCACGGTCGTCCAAAACTTCTGAACCTCAAAGAACTGATTAAATATTTTGTGGAACACCGGCACGAAGTGGTGATTCGCCGCACACAATACGAACTTGAACAAGCCGAGAAACGTGCACACATCCTGGAAGGTTTAATTATCGCAAGCGACAATATCGACGAAGTAATCAGCATCATTCGTAGCTCTTCAACACCCGATGAAGCACGTACCCGCTTGATGGAGCGTTTTGAATTGAGTGATGTTCAATCAAGGGCAATTGTTGAAATGCGTTTACGTCAACTCACAGGTCTAGAGCAAGATAAGCTGCGAAAAGAGTACGAGGAGATCATGTCATTAATCGAATACCTGAAAAAGGTACTCAATGACGTGGAATTGCGTATGCAAATTATCAAGGACGAATTATTGGAGATGAAACAAAGATACGGCGACGCACGTCGTACTGAACTCGAACCTAATGCGGAAGAATTCAATCCGGAAGATTTTTATGCCGATGAAGACATGGTGATCACGATTTCGCATCTGGGTTATATCAAACGCACTCCGCTTTCCGAATTCAGGACACAAGGAAGGGGAGGTATAGGTTCGAAAGGAAGTACCACACGTGACGAAGATTTCCTCGAGCACCTGTTTATCGCTTCGATGCACAATACTTTGTTACTTTTCACTGAAAAAGGAAGATGTTTCTGGCTAAAAGTGTACCAGATTCCTGAAGGAACCCGTGCTTCGAAGGGCCGTGCCATCCAAAATATCCTGAATATTGAGCCTGACGATAAAGTACTGACCTTTATTAATGTGAAAACTTTGGCCGACAAGGAATTCATCAACAATAATTATATTATTCTGGCAACCAA
>JAFGTX010000316.1 GCA_016938815.1 Clostridia bacterium
ATAATGCTAATTATTTCAGTGGGATACTCTAGGTGGTACATCCTAGTGTTTTTTCCGGATGGCATTTTAAACATGGTGCTGTAGAAAAGAGGTAAGGTGATGGAAACTAAAGAAATAATTGAACTGATGGTTCCTGAGAACTGTTTTGATGAATATGTAGCCCGAATTAACGTAAGCAAAGGTTATTTTGCACGTATATTTCAATATAGTGACTCTAAAACATATGACGATGTAAGCGCAATTGTCATCGAGGATGTTGAATACGACAAAATACTTAAATTCATTGAAGAATTATCAACACTCCCTGAAATTATTGTCATTGATAATAGCAATGAACGTTATCATCAATATCTATATACAGCACAACTCAAGCGACACGGGGTACATTTTATAACGCGGGCAAAATTCTTGGAACGATTTGATGATGATGAAGAGCCTACTGAAGATCCTAAATCGAAAAAATCTACAAAAGTAGAGAAAAAGGAAAGCAAATTCAATATCTTCAATCGCATCAGTAAAGAAAAAAACGCAGTAGAAAAGGCTAAGAAAAACATTTCTACGTTGCTCACAACCAGCAAACCAACAGTACAAAAGGTGGAACTTAGAACAGCAGAAAAAGAAAAAATGATCCCTGTCATCAAAATTCAGGAAAAGGAAGCGAAGAAAACTGTAAAGGGCACTTACATATTATATGGAGGTGCCTTTACAACGTTTCTTTTAACGGAATACCTAGCAAGTAAGGCGGTAATAACAGTAGTTGATTTCACGGGGATCTTGAACCATTTCTATGGCTGCAGTGAAGATGGGAAAGTGCGTGATTTGATTTCAGGAAAAGATGATCCACTCATTATGCACGGTAAAATCATCTACTACGCTGACTCCGATGTGCATATGACAATCGAAGAATTGCTATCGGTTAGAGAGATTTTGCAGCAAGAAACATCGATTGTTGTATTTTATATGCCATCTCAAAAAGTTAGTGCAGCACTGCCGGTAGCAGACAAGGTTTTTTTCTGTGTCGATGAAGGACAGATCATCACTGGTGAGTGGGGAGCGGGTGTGATAGAAAGCTCATCAAAAGCCAAAGTAATCATAAGTCAGCGGATGAACATACTCACGCGGCATGCGGTGAAAGAGCAACTGAATATCGAGGATGCTACAGAGCTGCTTGAAGTCCCTTTTATTGAGACTGGTGAGATGAAATCAATTTATAAATCTATTGATAAGCAAGAAATGGTGAGTAAAAGTGTATTGGAAAAGTATTTTAAAAAATTCTCAGAGCAACTGTAAGAAATGAGGTGGAGAAGTTGCAAAACATATTGATTGTCGGATTACCTAGTACCGGCGTAACGCTCATGACCAAAATGCTGGCAAAAGAACTGAGCGATAGAAATAAGCGTGTCGTAATAAAGGACGGTAGTCAAACGGGACGAACCTTTGAAAGCTTCGCGCTAAATGGTTTGGATGTAAAGTCAGGCTTAGTGGACTATGATGGTATCGACATAGCAAGAAGTAGCATCGATGTAGAGTCGTATGACGTGTGTCTAACAGAAGCGACGATCATGGAAATGAATCTTACTAAAGAAGAGCTTCAGGTATTTGATCAGATTGTTATTGTTGCGAACGGTAACATACATCGAAAGATGAGGACAGAGCGTTTTATAAAAGACAATGATTTAAGGAATATCAAATTGATTGTTAACTTGTCCTATATCGGTGATTTTGACTATGCCGATGGCTATGTCGATTATGTGGCCTTTATAGGTATGGATGGAAGAATCCAAGCCATCGATGCTGAAGGCGAGAAAAAAGGGAA
>JAFGTX010000004.1 GCA_016938815.1 Clostridia bacterium
AAAAGAAAAACAGCCCACCAGGCTGTTTTTCTGTATTATCCTATTATTATTTGAAGAGGAATAATAAATAGGGGGGATCCAAATTAATCGAACTCTATTTGTTTAGATTTCTTGTATAAACGTCAAAGATTACTGCAAGTACAAGCACCGCACCGATGACAATATCTTTTGTATCTGTTGCAACACCAAGCATCTGCATACCATTCGATAGGGACATGATTACCAGAGAACCGATAATAGAGCCAGTGACTTTACCCACACCACCATTGGCAGATACGCCACCAACAAAGGTACTTGCGATTGCAAATAGTTCTAGACCACGGCCTGCAGTCAAGGTTGCACTGTTAAGTCTCGCTGCGTACATGAAGCCTGCTAAGCCTGCCAACAGACCCATTGAGATGAATACGATGACCGTAATTTTCTTAACATCGATACCACTTAATTCCGCCGCCTCAGGGTTACCACCAACAGCGTAGATATGACGTCCCAAAGTTGTCTTTGTCGTCATAAAATGATAGATTCCAACCACAATTCCTAAAATAGCCAATGTTACTGGGAAGCCTCTTCCCTCTGCCATCTTCAGCGTGAACCAAAGGATGATCGCTGATACAAAGGCCAACTTAACGACAAATAATGGGAACGACTCGACTTCGAAGTTATAGCTTTGTTGCACCTTTCTCGAAGCGAACTGTCTATAAACAAAAGCGCCAATCATAATAAGACCAATAAGAAGG
This sequence comes from Clostridia bacterium, assembly GCA_016938815.1. Lineage (GTDB taxonomy): Bacteria > Bacillota > Clostridia > Peptostreptococcales > Acidaminobacteraceae > JAFGTX01. The sequence goes on from JAFGTX010000004.1 coordinate 735, forward strand.
GTTAAACCTGCATAAGGTCCAACATCGAAAAGTCTCGGAATCGCACCGTTACCTATAGCATTGATAAATGGGCTCTTGAATCTAACAGCAGCACCACCATTGGCTGATAATACCTGAAACATAGCACCACGGTAGATGAACATGCCCGCTAAAGAAGCAACGAACGCCGGGATACCTACTTTTGCTACGAGTACCCCTGTAACAAGGCCAGCAAGTGCACCAAAAGCCATAGCAACCAATAAGGCCATAATACTGCCAACGCCAAGTTTAAGCATAAGGATTGCAGATGCCGCACTAGCAAATCCAAGTACTGAACCTACCGAAAGGTCAATGTGTCGAATAACAATAACCAGCGTCATACCGACTGCCATAACACCAATGTATCCTGTTTGGATAATGATGTTGAAAATATTGTTTGAGCTTATAAATAAGCCATCTGTTAAAATAGTAAATAAGGTTACAATGACAGCAAGTGCCATATACATCCCATAATCACGTATATTGTGAATGAGAGATTCTTTTAATTCATTAATAAAATTCACGGTTTCCTCCCCCTAAAGTGTCGCTAACTTCATTACGTTTTCTTGAGTCGCATTCTCTTTGCTGAGCTCTCCAGTAACAACACCTTCTGCTACAACATAGAGTCTGTCACTCATGGCTAAAAGCTCCGGCAACTCAGATGAAATCATAATGATGCTCATGCCATCTTCGATCAACTTATTCATCAAGCTGTAAATCTCAAATTTAGCGCCTACGTCAATCCCTCGTGTCGGCTCATCCAAAATAAGGACATTTGGATTGGTAAATAGCCATTTACTGAGTGCTACCTTCTGCTGATTGCCGCCACTCAGATTTGACACGGTTTGATTAATAGATGGTGTCTTTATATTTAATTGCTGCCTATAATTTTCACTATCAATGATTTCTTCATTTTCATTTATAACGCCCATGTTTGCAAGTCTTTTGAGATTTGCAATGGTAATGTTTTGTTTGACATCCTGCAAAAGAATGAGACCATCACCTTTTCGATCCTCAGAAACATAGGCAAGTCCTGCCTTAATGGCCTCTTTGGGATGTTTATAGCTCACCGCCGCATTGTTAAGCAACATTTCACCGGAAAGATGATAATTTCTCGGATTACCAAACATGGAAAGGGCAAATTCACTTCTTCCCGCTCCCATCAAGCCTGCAATACCAACAACTTCACCTTTTCTCAATTTTATATTTGCGTCTTTAATGACATGCTTTTTCTTAGCACTGTCATAAGCACTCCAATTTCTTGTTTCTAAAACAACTTCATCCGTTATGAAATTGTCTCTTTTAGGATAAATATCCTCAATCTCTCTACCAACCATGTTTTTTATGATGACGTTTTCACTAATTTCATCACCAGCCAGTGTACAGATGGTTTTACCATCTCTCATAACCGTTACACGATCAGCTATGGCTGCAACTTCCTTGAGTTTATGAGAGATCATAATAGATGTAATACCATGCTTCTTCAAATCTACCAGAAGCTTCAGTAAGTTTTCGCTATCATCTTCGTTTAATGCCGCTGTCGGTTCATCCAAAATCAAGAGTTTGACATCCTTACTCATTGCTTTTGCAATTTCAACCAACTGTTGCTTTCCTACATTGAGTCTTCCAACCTTTTCAGATGGGTTGACATCCAGTTTCACTTTTTTCAGTTGCTCTACCGACTTAACGATGGTTTCGTTCCAGTCGATAATCCCTTTGCCACTTGTAATTTCATGACCTAGGTAGATGTTTTCAAATACTGTTAACTCCGGAACCAAAGCAAGTTCCTGATAGATGATGGCAAGACCCGCTTTTTCAGAATCCCTGATTCCTCCAAATTCTCTCATTTCACCATCAAAGACAATTTCTCCAGTATATGTCCCATGTTTATAGACACCACTAAGTACTTTCATCAAGGTTGATTTTCCGGCCCCATTCTCTCCAACAATGAAGTGAATTTCGCCTTCTTCAACAGTAATACTAACTTCATCAAGTGCCTTTACACCAGGAAATGTCTTTGTTATTTTTTTCATTTCTAAAATATTTTTCGGCATGTGCCCTCCTAACTGCTCTCGACACAAGAGTCATACTTTAAAAAAGTGGCATCTATCACTAAATGCCACTTTCTAGCAAATCTAACGTTTATCTATTACTTAGCTGCATCAATCTCTGCTTGAGTGTAGTAACCTGATTCAACGATTTCTTTATTAACGTTTTCAGGTGTTACAACAACTACAGAAGTTGGAACTGCAGGTACATTTGAATCACCGTAGAAGTGTGTTGCTTCTGGTAGATCTTTGCCTTCTAACAATAATGATGCGATGTCAAATGCGTTAGCAACTAATGTACGAACGTCTTTAAGAACTGTCATAGATTGAGTACCTTCTTGTACACGTGCTACAGAAAGGATATCTGCATCTTGACCAGTGATGATGACGTCAGTTACGCCAGCAGCTGTAAATGCATCATTAATTGCACGTGATGTAAAATCGTTTGGTGCAAGGAAGAATGCTTTTGTACCAGTAGGCGGATAAGTTGTTGCATGGTTAGCAGCAAGTGTAGCAGTTGCTTCTGGAGACCAGTCAGTATCTGCTTGTTTCATCATAACAAGTGCTTCTTCTGTTGTTAAAATAGGTTTATCAATAAATTGAGTATGAGCAGGAATGTTCATTACTTTGAAAGTACCATCAGCAATCTTAGGTTGTAATACTTCCCAAGCGCCTCTAAAGAATAATGGTGCATTGCCTTCCCAAGTACCGCCTGAGAATAAGTAAAGTTCATTGTCTTTGCCAGTTGCATTATCAATTAGGAACTGACCTTGTTCTTGACCAACAACGATTGAGTCAAATGTTACGTAGAAAGAAACGCCTTCAACATCAACGATTCTGTCATATGCGATTACTTTAACGCCTGCATCAATTGCTCTTTGAACTGCTGACTCAGCAGCACCTGAATCGTGAGCTGTGATGATGATGATTTTAGCACCTTTTGAAACTAATGTGTCAAGGTTTGTTGCTTCAACTGCAGAGTCACCTTCTGAGAAAAGAATTTCAATGTTGTAACCCTTTTCTTTGGCAGCCGCTTCAAAACGTTCTTTATCTTGTGTCCATCTTTCTTCGTTTTGAGTAGGAAGTACGATACCAATGTCTATACCTTTCTCTTCAACAGCAGGTTGACTTGGTTCGCTTGGTTCACTTGATTGAGTCCCTTGTGAACATCCCACAGCACCTAGTGCTAATACTAATACTAACAATAACGCCATTAATTTTTTCATTTCTTCAATCCCCTTTTCTTAAATAATAACTTCACATGTAAAACGTTTTCCTAACTCTGTAAACTATCATACCCAAAGTTTTCCTAAATTACTCTGTATTTTTTTTAGACTTTTCTTAAAATTTTTGTGTTTCAAACAAATCCGAACTTTCGAAAAGTAATATTTTGTCACAAAAAAATACAGATTGCTGTATTTGCAATCTGTATCTCTATTTTATTCCCCAAGATAGATTTCGCTCTGTCTATGGAAGCCATCGTGTATGATGATATCGTCCACCTCTTGTCGGTAGATCGGAATGGGTTCTAGCACGTAATAGGGTATTTCCGCCCCATTGACCGATATGGTGCGATCAGTTTCTATCGGCTCATCCAAGGCCAGTTTGACTGCTACTTTCGCCGTCACCGCCGCCAATTCGTCAATCGGTTTGTAGACGGTCATCAACTGCAAATCGTTCACGATGCGCTGACAAGCCGATAAATCCGCATCTTGACCAACCACGACCGCATCCGTCGCCAAACGGTGTTGACTGAGCGCATTCACGGCACCTTCCGCTAAACTGTCATTGCCCGCAAGCACTGCAGAAATTTCTTCATGGTCAGTCAATAATCGATCCGTGACATCGAAGGCTTCCTCACGCATCCAATTATTGGCCCAAGCCTCTTCGACAATGGTAATATCGCCGCTCTTGATATAAGGTCCGAGGACTTCGTCATAACCTTCTTTGATCATGGTCGTATTATGATCGGTAGGTGCACCATTGATGATCAGATAGCTGCCCTGGGGCACTTGCTGAACAAGGGCTTCCGCCATGATACGTCCTACCTCTTTGTTGTCAAAGGAAATGTAGCAGTCTACATTTTTATCCATAACGAGACGGTCATAGGAAATGACCTTAACGCCCGACTTTTTGGCGAGTTGCACCGCTTGTGCCGCTTTTGTCATGTCATTGGGCACGAGGATCAAGACGTCAATCCCCTCTTCAATAAGGGACTTCACTTGGTTGATCTGGTCTAGGTCATCGTTGTTGGCATTATGGACGTAGATTTCCGCACCCAATTCCTGAACTTTGGACATGAGGATATCTCGATCCTTAAACCAACGTTCTTCCTTGAGTGTCCCCAACGACACACCGATCTTCACCCGTTTCTCATTTTGCATCGGCAAATTGACCAGTGGATCATGGTTGTCTTTTGGCACTGCCAATTTGTAGGCAATCAAAATTAAGATGCCCACCAATACCATCGCCAAAAATATATTAATGACTTTTTTCATAGCCTAAACTCCTTACTACATCTTCTGTCGGAACTCTGTAGGGGCCTTGCCCGTCACTTTTCTAAAAATTTTGCTGAAATAATTAGGGTCGTTGTAGCCTATTTCATAGCAGATGTCCTTGATACTTTTTTCCGGATTGAGCAAGAGACGCTTGGCCTCTTCAATGCGAAGGTCCATGATGAAATCCGAAAACTTTTTACCCGTGGATGTCTTGAACAGCTTACTGAAATAGTGATAGCTCATATTGATTTCCTTGGCTACATCATCTAGTGTAATGTTCTGATTGTAATTCTCTTTGATAAAATCAACCGCTTTTGCAATGAGGGAATTCATTTCCTGATCCCGCTCTTGATTGATTTGTTCAATCAGTGATCGTATTTTGCTCACAAAAATATATTCTAATTCACTTTTGTCATTGATTTTCAATAATGAACTGATAAAATCGTAATCAAACCATTCACCTTCCGGCAAATGTCGTTTGACCTGTATATAGAGTTCTACCATAGACGCCTTGATTTTGTCAACGTCGTCCTTGTAATTCACCGCCATCCATACCATAATGTCCTCTAGATGCCTTACAGTACCGTTAACATCACCAGCAATGGCCTTTTGCAGCATGAGTTGCTCCTTACTTTTAGGGAATCTTTCACTTTGCATTTTCTTAAGGGCCAGATCTTCGAAATGGATCATATGACCATTCGAAGCAATCGCCGCCGCCGAATAAGCTTCACTACAGGATTTGGAGAAATTACCGATGCCATGAAGGCTCCCTACGCCTATTCTAAAATCCGCCAAGACGGATTTCTTTAGCTTTTGAGCCAACCGTGTCCCGATGTCAATGGCTTGCTTTCGTGCCTCTAAGGCATCCAGCCCATCTTCTACGGCAACGTAAGCGATGATTCTATCCAGCATGGGCGGTCCGACCAAACAAGTGGTCATCTGTTTCAACGTGATGCCGAAAATATCGAAAAACTTTTGCCGCTCCAGTGTATCTCGAATGCCTTCCTCCGTCATATCGTTACCACCACTTAAAGTGCCTACGATGACATAACCCTGATCCAATTTCATGTGAAAAAGTTCCTCATAAAACCCCAGGTTACTGATGTCGCCGTCACTGAATAACTGCGTATGCACAAATTGTCCTTCCATGTGAGGCAGGAGTCGTTCCATCTTCTCACGCATAAAGATTTGTTTTTGTATGGTTTCCCGATCATTATTGATTTTACCTTCCAAAGCCAGCAAGGTGTCCACCACTTTTTTCTTGTTGAGTGGCTTTAGCAAATACTCAAATACGTTGAGTTTGACGGCTTCCTTTGCATAATCAAAGTACTCGTAGGCCGATATAATGACGACTTCCGACCGCACGCCTCTTTCCTTGATTTGCTTGATGGCTTCTATCCCGTTAATGCCCGGAATACGAATATCCATCAGGATGACGTCGGGATTAAGCGTAATCGCCTTTTCGATCGCTTCACGTCCAGACTGAGCAGTACCCACAACTTCAAAAGAAGGCAAGTTGTTTTCAATAATAAATTTTATGAAATCCAATACCAGGTATTCATCATCTGCTATCAACACCCTAACCATGGCTTAAACCACCTTTCTCATACGGTATTCTAAAGGCTATTTTCGTCCCCTTATCCTCTTCGCTTTCAATGGACAGGAAGCTTTCAAGGGTCGTCAGATTGTAATAAATTTTTAATCGCTCAATGACATTGCGGATACCAATGCCTGTCACATGGTGGCCCTCAAGTTCTTCACCAGACAGGTCTTGCATGATGTGCTGTACTTGTAGCGGCTCCATGCCCTTGCCATTGTCGTGAATTTCGATGGTCATCATCTCTTCTTGGCAAAAAATATTCAAAGTGATCTCGCCCGGTCTCTCTAAGTCCTCTAGACCATGAATATAGGCGTTTTCAACCATCGGCTGAATGATCATACACGGGATTTTAAATGCCAACACACTGGCATCGATGTTTTTCTTGAATTGAATCTTGTTGCCGAATCGTGTTTTTAAAATATACATATAGGCATCTACGTTGCCGACCTCTTCTTCTAGTGTAATCGGCTCATTCAAGTTTCTTAAGCTGTATCGGAAAAGTTCTGCCAGTTTCTCAATGAATACTGAAGTCCTATCGGCACCCTCCATAATCGAGAGTTGAGAGGCCGCGTTCAAAGTATTGAATAAAAAATGGGGATTGATTTGAGATTGCAGCATTTTCAGCTCTGTTTCCTTGAGCAAGCTCTCCATGGTCAAATTTTCCATTTCCTTTTCTTTCAGTTCCTTCTCGATCTCTGCATTTTTCTTGATTTCTTCGATATTATGCTTGATATTGACCACCATCTTATCGAAAGCCGTCGAGAGGACATTGACTTCATCCTCACTATGCACTTCCACCGGTTCAACGTCAAATTCACCTTTCGCGACCTTTTCCGCAGAATGGGAAAGTTCAATAATCGGCCGCGTCAAGCGGTAAGTGAATTGGACGGCAACACTGAGGCTTACCACGATCGTCGTAATGATGAAAATCAGGTCGATAATCAAGGCGATAAACATGCCCCGACTGGTCTGTTTGTAATCATCAGATCCTACTTCCAGCTGGTAATTCAAAAGATCGGTGATATGCGACTGGATATAGGCGCCGATCTCAACCGTTCTCTGAAAATGCATGTTGTATTCATTGCTGATATTGCCTCGCTTCAATATGATTGCAGACTCTGATTCATCTAAGAGTTCCTCTGCCATATTGGCAATGTCTTTTAAAAGCATCTCCCTTTGGTCATAAGATGGCTTATTGGGAATGGATTTGACAATCTCTTTCAACTGATTTTGGATCTCATAGTAATTGATCAAGCTTTCCGAAGATTGGGTAGAGAGGTATTGTTCCACTTCCGTTTCTAAGGTTTCAATCGTATTGTCGAGTTCGTTGAGGTACAGGTAGTCCTGAATCAGTACCTTGGATTTGTCCAGTGTATTCAAACCGCTAAAATAAGAGTAAAGACTAACGGCAGCAAAAATAATGGTAATGATTAAGTAAAAAATCATTATCCGTCTACGTATACCCTTAAATTCAAGTAATCCTTTAATCATTGCCCTTTCCTCTATTCTTGTCTTTTAGCCGCTGCTTCTTCTGCCAGTACACTCTCATAGGTATTGATGCGAAGGCCAGTGTCTGCCACGACTGAAATATTTTCGTTCTCCGATGCCTGAATCAGCATCTCTATGCTTTTATAGCCCATCAAGTAAGGGTCACTCATAACGGTGCCATAAATAATACCGCGCTTGATGTAATTGATGGCTTCCTTGGAGTTGCCGATGCCAATGACGACGACTTGACCAACCAAGTTCTTACTGATGATGTATTTTGCAGCTTCAATCGTATCTACTGAGTTTGGTGTATAGATTGCCTTTACGGCACCATGAGCACTAATCGCCCTACCGATAACCATCTCTGCCGTTTCTGCATACTTGGAATCAATGGCTTCGTCGATGACTTCAAGATTCCTATACGGCTTTAGTCGATTAATAAAGCCGTCTATCCTCAGTTCTTCATCAAGACTGTTACCACTTTCAAGATCGTTACGAAGCAGCAATATCTTGCCTTCACCTCTGGTCGCTTCTATCAAAAGATCCGCAGCCTCTTCACCAAGTCGGTAGCTGCTCGTCCCGACAAAGACGCTTCGCTTGCTTTCTTGATTATCGCTTTCCACTGTCACTAGAGGAATATCCAATGCTACCGCTTCATCGATTTTTTTTGTGAAGCGATCATCTATATAGCCATAGGTGATGATACCATCTACCTTGGAGAGCACCCCCACATCCAGCGCTTGAAAGTGTAAATCAGTATCACTGAACTTTGGTGATGCGTATTCTACAACGACATTATAGGTCCTCGCTGCTTCTCTAACCCCATCTTCTATCGCCGCCCAATAAGGGTCTGTCGAATTTTTTCCAATATAATAAAAATGATACTGTGGCGATTGGCTTATCTCTGCGACTTCCTCATCCATAATTCGATTCAGCCAATAACCAAAAATAGCAATAAGTATCATCAAAATAAGCGTTAGATGCTTCTTAATATGATTCATAGCCTCAATCTCCCTCAAACTCTTTAACGATGATAACAGTATACCACACCCTAAAGACAATAAAAAATGTCCTGCTGTAAACATTGCAGTTACAGCAGGACACCTAATTATGTTCTATTCTTCTTCCAATTTATCCAGCACAGCACTGACCTTGTTCTCAATAGTCGCCGTCTTATCTCGTCGATCGTCTATTTTGATGGTTGTGGATACGCGTTTCGCCTTATTCGTAAAAGGCACCTCATGCATTTTCATAATAATCGCCAAAACCTCATCCAAGTCACCTTCAACGATGGTACCCATTGCCGTCAATTCGTACTTTAGTTTTGAAGCGGCAAGTATCTTATGGCACTCTGCAACATATTTGCTTATGCTGGTATCTCCCGTTCCGAGCGGTACTATAGTGAATTCTACAATAGCCATATTGTCACCTCCAAATAATTTGGTATCATTTATACCCAGAACGTTAATAAATAATCACTATTTCAAAGGTTGATATTTTTCTATGATGCGCTCCGCACATTTGATGCCATCCACCGCCGATGAAATGATGCCACCAGCGTAACCGGCACCCTCGCCGCAAGGATAGAGTCCAGTAGCACTGGTACTCTCAAGTGTCTCATTATCACGCACAATTCTAATCGGCGAAGACGTCCGCGTCTCTACCGCCGTCAAAAGGCCCTGATCCATATCGAAGCCCTTAATTTTCTTGCCAAAAGCAATCAGACCTTCACGCATCGCCTCTGTGACGAATTCCGGGAACAAAGCACTGAAATCACTCGAGGACACGCCCGGTCTGTAGGTCGGCTCAACTGTCATACGATTCAAGGCCTTATCTGAACAAGAGGACTGACCGAGAAAATCAACCACCCTCATCACAGGTGCATAGTAGTTACTGCCTCCCAGTTCAAACGCCTTTTCTTCAAGGGCTCTTTGAAAATACATACCCGCCAGCGGATCATCACCCGCAAAATCCTTAGGGGTGACACTAACTAGGACCGCACTGTTGGCATTGGCTTTATCCCTAGCATATTCACTCATGCCATTAGTCACCACTTGACCTGTTTCTGAAGCCGCAGCCACAACGGAGCCACCCGGACACATACAGAAGGTATATACTGCTCTTCCGTTGGATGCCTGATAAGTCAAGGCATAATCCGCAGCACCTAATAAATCCTGCGTCTCACCCTCTCCATATTGAGCGTAGTCAATAATCGACTGTGGGTGTTCTATTCTGACGCCGACCGCGAAAGGTTTCGGTGAAATATCTACTTGGCGCTCTTTGAGCAGCTCAAAGGTATCGCGTGCACTGTGGCCGATGGCCAAAATGACTTGATCGCTCTCCAGCACATCGCCATTTTCAAGCCGCACACCACTGATTTGGCCTTTTTCAACTAACAAGTCCGTCACTTGAGTGTTGAATCGCACCTCGCCACCGTCGGCAATAATACGGTTTCGGATGTTGCGCACTACGGTCTTTAAAACATCGGTCCCAATATGGGGTTTGTTCAAATACGTAATTTCTTCTGGTGCGCCACAGTCCACGAAGTACTCAAGGACCTTCTGACACCGAATATCCTTAATGCGCGTCGTCAATTTACCATCAGAAAAAGTACCTGCACCGCCTTCCCCAAACTGAACGTTAGAAGACGCATTAAGAACACCCGTCTCCCAAAATTCCGTTACGCTCTTTGTACGTTCTTCAACCGATTCTCCGCGTTCTAAAATAATAGGTGCATAACCCATTTCACTTAAGAGAAGACCCGCAAACATGCCTGCCGGACCAAATCCGATGATGATCGGCCTCCTACCCAAGGCCACTGTACCCTTGGTTGGCAAGGTATAGAGGTTTTCTACCGCCTCAGTCAGTTGCTTATTTTTCTTCAAGAGTTGGTCATCGCAATCTGTCGTAAAATCCACATTACAAACCCACTTGATCTCGCCCTTATCCCGGGCATCAATCGATAATTTTCGCAAAAGAACCGACTTCAATTGTTCAGGTTTCATTCTGTACTGTTTGCATAACTTTTGTCTAATTGCTTTCTCACGATCCTTTTGAACCGTTACTTTTAATTGATTTGCTCTAATCATCTATTCACCCTGTTGTTCTAAATAAATATCTTTTGGATCCACAAGCCCTAAGTCTTTCGCTTTCTGAATGATCTCATCCTCAGACATAGGGAGTGGTGTTTTCGGTTGACTCAACGTCAACAAGCCATAGGTAATAAAGCTCATACCGACTATGAGTAGTGCCAGATAACGTATGACCCTCGAATGGTTTATGTTGAACATTGTGCCACCTACCTATTTTTTTAATTCCTCTTCTATAATACCCCAAATATCTTGAGTTTCAAAGCCTCTTCGCCAAGTTGCAACGCCTGCCAAACCACTTCTTCTAGCATAAGCCGTTTTCGATCGGATCGAGTCGCCATTTTCCACCCAAATCTTAGTGAGGACATTCTCTTCAATATAGCCAATGTAGTAATGTTGGCCAATGCCATCCCAAATAAGGTTGTAGTCCGTCTCCTCCATGAGTTTGGATAGACGATTCATGCTCAGGGTTTCAGAGTTGGTCACCATCGTATTCGCTTTTTCCTGAGACGGTATTTCTCGCCAAATGCGCATGTAGGTTGGCATACCCAGTACCACTTTATGGGCCGGTACGATTTCCAGAATTTCATCGGTTTTTGAAGCAACCCAGTCATAAGCCGCTACAGGACCACTGATTGGAGAAGCCGCCCAGTACTGATCATAAGCCATCACCATCAGGTAATCTACATATCGTCCTAGTACCGCTCTGTCGTAACACTTGGACCAGTTATCACTGCCACCCATCACCGTCACATCCATCGATACGGTAATATGATGTTGCCTTAAAGTTTGAGACAGTTCCGCTACAAAATGGCTCAATGCCTCCTTGTCTTCTACCGCAACATTTTCAAAATCGATATTGATGCCATCAAACCCGTATTCTAAACTGGTTTGCAATAAATCATCTATAAATATTTTTCGTGCCGATGCACTGCTCAAAAAAGCACTTGTTCTTTCCGGCTTGAATTCATTAGATATCAAAGGCCATACCTCGTAACCACGACCATGAGCCCACTTGGTATAACCTGTACTAATCAATTTCTTATTAATGGTCCCCGCTTCATCCTCCAAATGCATCCAAGTCGGCGATACGACATTAAGCCCCGGCATTACTGGGATGTTGTCTACATTAGGATTTTTTGAATAGACCGCTTCCCAAGTCAAATTAATCGGTTCATCGGAATACTCAAAAGCGAGCTTGGGTTCGAGTATGCTTTCATAACGCTTGCTGTCTCCTAATGCACTGCTTTGAACGTAGCCATGAATCAATTGATCTGTAATGACTTCCGTCCATCCGTCGAGTGCTGCTCCTACAAAGAGCTGATTGCCAGCTTTCATTTTTTGCATTTCATTCATCGGCTCTTCTTTAGCCTCTGAATATAGCATCCAGTCCTCCAGCAGTGTCGCTTTTGTATAGTCAGAGGTATTGTCGAGGGCCATCATGATTTTGCGCTTATCGTTGATATACCATCCAACATTGGCTGCACCTTTAAAATCTGCTGCCGCAAAATACCAAGTATCACCTACTAAAACAGGCGCTTGATCGATGGCGGCTTCCGAACCATCGTACGAAAGTATCCCACTGTTCAAGTCATAACGCAGCCAGGTATCATAACTTACCACACTGACAATTGCCTCTTCTTCGTCATAGGCTACCAAAAATCCAAGCGTTTCAAGAATCTGCTCAGGAATATACGCTTTAGTTGATAATTTTTCATAAGCCTCTGTGGATAACGCCCAAGTCGTTATGTCATCGTCACTGATTGTCAATAGTTGATACACTTCAGTGTTATCAGTGGTTTTCATATTGGTCACCCAATAGAGGTAACCAAAATATCCTCCTAAAGCAATGACGATTATCAACAAGATGCTCAACAATGTCTTTTTCATAATTCATCTCCTCTGTGCATAAGTTATGGATTTTTTTGTCCTCAGATGTACGTCATATACGGACATCCAACAGTTATCCCCATTATGCACAGCGTTTGTGGATAAAACCGATTTTATTCTGTGTATTATTTACTAAGTTATCCTCAGCATATACGTGCTGTTGAAAAACTTATACACATTTCACTCTTTTTATCCACACAAAGTTGTTAATAATAGCGTTTAACCGTGAATTTATACACCTGATACACTTCATTTAGCGGATCAATACCGGCTTTATTCAGCGCGATAGAGATCTGTTCTTCAATGGTATCAATGCCCTCTAGATCCGGCAATAGCAAGCCTTGCTTATGTCCTGAAGAGACAATGACACCGTATTTTTTTGGATCTAATGTCGCTCTATCCTCCACTGGCTCCGAAGGACTGAGGATATCCACAGAAATCGTTAATCCTTCCAGTTCTTCAAAAGACACCGGATCAAAACGAGGATCACGTGTCGCCGCTTTAACAGCCATTTCAACAATCTCCTCTTCAACGGTTGGTGCAATGCCTCCGGTCGAACCTATACAGCCTCTTAGGCCACCTGAATCCTTTAAGGAAACAAAAACACCGCTACGTCTGCCCGATGCTTCTATCTCTAGCCTGTCCTCCGGTCGATAGACATAACCATCCCTCAAATAGATTTCTATGGCTTTACGGGCCAGTTTGACCACATCACCTTCATTGGCTCTATGATGTTGCAAGATTTCCTGATGCCGCTTAACGACCCCATCAAATCTAGAGGCCGTTTCCGCTTCAGGGCTTAGACGTCCCACCATATAACCCACGCCAAATGGGGCCTCGTAAGACAGTTTGTCCGTCGAATAAGCCACACGGTCAAATGCACCCAATAATATTTCAATAGAACGTTTACCGCATTCTCCAGCCTGTACCAGTAGATGCTTCTCTACAAATAACAGAGATTCCCAGTCACCCTTTTCAAAGGCTTGAACATAAGCTTTATCGAATGCTTCGCCCTCTTCTCTAAAACCATAAGGCCCATCTTCCGATAGATAATGGGATAAATCGCCACTAGCGATGACGATGCCTTTCTTATGTTGCTCTTCTAAGGTTTCTGTGATCAATTGACCAAATTGGTATAGGGTTTCGACAGGCAACAAGCCGTAGTTGATCACGACGATTTTTTTATCAGATAGCCCTTGCGCCAACATATGGAGTGGTACCATGGCGCCATGGTCCAGGGCATCCGGAATATTAAATGTGTTCATCAAATCGTCATCGATTTTGACCAAAGTGATGTCATGAGCAGTGGCTTTTTCTTGTAGCTTCTCAATATACTCAAGATCATTATCCCATATCCCTGTGATTTCTCTGTGACCAAATCTTGAAAAATCGCCACTGATTCGGTTGCCATCATACACGCAAAGCCCATCTACGAAGACTGGTCCATGTGGCGTAATAAGAACGACGATATCCGCATCGCTAGTGCCTATCTCTTTTGAAATCTCTTCATAAGCCTTTTGGGTCGCTTCAATTTTAGCCTTTTCACCCTCTGTACCCATCACTAAAATCGGTGGATGCGGCACAATGTAACCTTTTAATAGATTCATGACTGCCTCCTTACTCTTTTAAGGCAATATACCCTTTTCTGATTAACTTAGCCACATGTTCATCGACACATTCGTCAATATTGATGTTGTATTTTTCTTCTAACACGAACATCATCGAAACGGCGACCTGTGCAACGTCAAGCAGCTCCGATGACAACATTTCCACAATTTCGCTATCTGTGATTTCTACAGCTTCACCGTTTAGCCCCCTAAATTTTCCCACCGCTTGAGCCAGTTCGCCTGCCTCTTCCATCAATTTCAGACATGTCGATTCAATGTTGGGCTGCAAGTTGTTCAATTTTGGTAAGCTAATATGTTTATAGATCATCTCTGACATTTCATCATCTCCTTATGGCCTTCTTTTCCTTATTATATCCTGTTATAAGCTATATTAATACGACATTGTCGTTTTAATCAAGTTTTACATCATACAAACAGACTTGGTTTCTGCCAGCATTTTTTGCTTGGTATAGTGCAGCATCGGCATGTTTGAGCAAGGTGGTCAAGGTATCCTCCCTCCCCCCACGCAGCGACACCAATACTGATGGTAATCTGATAATCACTATCCTCTACAAATCTTGATGCTTGCACCTCTTTTCGGAATTCTTCAGCCTGACTATAAGCTGCATCTAGACCCCAACCATACATGATCACCGTGAATTCCTCACCACCAATTCTTGAAACCATACCACTATTTTGAAATTTTGTAGATAAACTGCGGGATATGCCCTTAATGACTTCATCACCTATCTGGTGACCAAAGGTATCATTCACATTTTTGAAATGATCAATATCCAACATCATCATCGTCATCTCCGCATTTTCCGTTAAGGCAGCAGCTACCATTTTATGACCACTTTCAATAAATTTGTGTCGATTGTTCAGTTGACTCAATTCATCTGTTGCAGCAATTTTTTCCAAATAGCGCTCTGTTTCAATCGTCGTGGTAACATTACGAATGGTTTTTAACTGGCCGTATATCTCTTTTCTAGTGTTAAAGATATTTTTAGTTTCTATTTTCCAGTAGGCCGTATGGCCATCCTTCTTTGTCTCATAAACCACTTCGCTTGTCTCCCTTAAGGCACTGATTAACTCCGGCGCCTTGTTCTGATGATCCTCAAGGCGGGACTCTACCAAATTAATGCCATGCATTTTTAGAAAGTCGCTCGCATTTTGGTTGAAATCGATGATTTTCATGGCCGTATTCATAACCAGCATACTGTCCATACTGGATTCGAATAATTCATCGCGCGCCAGTGTTTTAATTTCTAGAAAATCGTAATGAACGACCGCATATGTCATTAATGCCTCTGCAATCGGAAGGCAAAAATCCATTGGATCAAAACCGATACTTTTAGCCGTTGTAAAAATGAGGACCACACAAACGATTGGAATCAATGATGCAATCAGCAACAGTGTGTACTTCATTCGATCATGAGCCTTGCGATTTTTATAGGCGTGAAAAAATACATACACCGACAGGGCGGACGTGACGACAATGTGCAAGGATTGTACCCAATACCAAGGTCCCTTCTCCAGTACCATAAACTGTAGCTGACCGATGACATTCATCGTATAGCCTGTGTAGTACCAATGATGCCAGTGGTTCGTAAATCTTATGAGGAAGGTCCCGATAGGTACAAGGAAAATCAGATATACCCGCCAGTCTCTAAGTTTCTTGATAGAACCAATATACATAGCACTCATCAATAACCACATGGTGCTTATAAAGGGAATCGCCAGGTACTGAACGCCATTCCAAAAAATCGCGTCCTGTAAATTCTTTGCATGCAATTCCATCATATAACCAAAGACATAGATTGATATAAGTGTGCACTCAGTGCCTAGGATTTTCATATAGGTAGCTTTGCCGTTGCCGAAAATGAAGGCTGTCAAATACATAATGCAGGCAACGGATAGCATAAGATACAGGGTTATCAAATTTAAGATCATAACATACTCCTTATCTTTATATTTTAACGTATAATCTTGCAATTATATACCTTTTCTGTTTTTATTGGCCACGGTTATGGAAAATCCTTATTCTCCAAAAATAAGCGTTGCGAGCAGAAGTTGCCTTATAAAAAAACCCCGAGATTCCAATGGAATCCGGGGTTTTGAAATCTGTATAAGATTGTTGAAAGATTATCTTTT
>JAFGTX010000317.1 GCA_016938815.1 Clostridia bacterium
AGACGGTTCATTTGTTCGCATCCAAAATATTCGTATTGGCTACAATTTGCCGCAAAACCTGGTTAATAAGATGAATGTAGCTGGTGTGAAACTTTACCTGAATATGGAAAATGTGCATGTTTTCTCCGACTATTTGGGATACGATCCGGAGGGCAGTACCTATCAAACAGGTGTATTGGTGGGCTTTGACTATGGCGCTTATCCAAATCCTTTTACCGCGACAGCAGGGGTAAACATTACTTTCTAAGAATTCTAATATAACCATTAAAAAACGTAGGAATATGAAAAAAATAAAATATATCCTGATTCTATTCAGTGCAATCTACTTCGGTTGTAGTGAAGATTTTTTGGATCGGTCACCCATTTCAAATCCTAATGAAGCGGATTTCTACCAAAGTAAAGATGATATCGAGACGGCTCTTTGGGCTGCGTACAATTCCTTGTACACGCTGTATGGACCTGAAAGTTTGCCTTCTTTCTTTGGTGAGTTGATGTCGGATAATGCATACAGCGACAACGCTGCCGGTAGGATACAGGACTATGAGGGCTTTGAAAATCATACCATGAGTGACGACAATGAACTGGTGCTGGGCTATTGGAACAGCTATTACAGAACATTGTACATCATCAATAACATCATTACACGTGCTGAAAATATCGAATTTGATACACAAGTCGCTTTGATTGGGGAAGCCAAATTTCTGAGGGCCTTGTATTATTTCGATATGGTTCGTGCATGGGGTGATATACCGCTGGTGACTATACCACTCAGTATTAGTGAAGCCTATGCTCAGGGTCGCAGCCCTAAGGCAGATGTCTATAATCAAATTGTTGATGATTTGAAATTTGCTGCTGCTAATTTACCCGCCAAGGCTAATGAGAGATTTGTTGGTGCGGCTAACAGCGATGCGGCCAACGCTCTCCTTGGAAAAGTCTATCTCACCCTGGGGGATAAAACCAAAGCCTCTGAAACGCTGCTGAAGGTTTACGGTAAATTCTCACTGGTATCTTACGCCGATTTATGGGATAAAACCAAGAAGAACGGTGCCGAATCAATCTTTGAAATCCAGTATAAAGGTGGAAAATCAAATCCTTACAGCCGGTACTGGGCCATGTTCTCTCCCCTTGATAACCGGGTGGTTACCGCTTGGGGAGCCGGGATGAACCAAGTCACACCGGATTTGTGGAATGCCTATGAAGCTGGTGATCCACGTCGCGATATTTCAATTCAGGATGGTTACACAACTGCTGCCGGAGCACCTGTTGATGTGAAATATCCGATTAAGTGGAAAGATGAAGAGGCTGAAGTCGATGGCTTGCGTGAAGCTTCCGACAACAATTTCATCATTCTTCGTTATGCGGATGTGTTGTTGATGCTTACCGAAGCGACCGGTGATGTCAAGTACCTGAACGAGGTGAGGAACCGG
>JAFGTX010000318.1 GCA_016938815.1 Clostridia bacterium
CCTTTAATTCATCTTCGCTATAGCGTCCCAGCAAATCCTCTCCATAGAAGACGCATTCATCGTAGTCGATATCTTCTCTCTCATCGACATCTGACCTTTCGACAGACCACATGAGTCGATGGATACCTTCTAATTCTTCCGGTGGCACAAACTTCATGGCTACCGTCTCACCAACATGATGGCTCTCTTCCATAAATACGATATCACCGTAGAGTTCTGTATGGTCGCTAAACTTACCCACCAGTAAAAATCCAACTGCAACTATCAGTAGGAGATAAAGGCCTGCACCAATACCTAAAATCCAAAGTATGATTTTTAACCAGCGGGGCAGTCTTTTCTTCTCTTCCATAGTATCTCGCCTCCCCTACTTAGTTGATACACCGAATTGGGGGTGGGTAAACGAAAAACTAGATTTAGTTTGCTTCATAGTACTGTGAAATCAGAGTTTGAACTTCTTCATTTGTTTTTGCAAGTTCAGTCGTCCATGTCACACCGTGGGTTGAACAGTATTCTGACATGGATTGGATGAGGAGGTTGATGTTTGGTGCAGTAATTGATTCATTGCCAACTACTTCAATTTTATCAATCACAAAATCGCTCGTTTTTGATTGATCTGATACAATAATCGAATTTCCATCCTCTGTCTCAATTACCAAACTCATCCCAACATTTTTAAAAGTAATTTCATTATAATCATAGGACATTTGTATAGTGTCACTCCCAATAACGTCGGTATCTTTTATTATATCTTTTCCAAAGGCCTTTGAAAATCTATAAACATCATCTCCTAAACCACCAGTAAGCGTATCATTTCCTGACTCTCCAACCAAAATATCATCGCCTTCATCGCCCAATAGATAATCACTATCGGCTCCACCATATAATGTATCGTTGCCTTCGTTTCCAGCAAGTTGGTCATTGCCTTCATCACCATAGAGAATATCATCTCCAGTTTTACCACATATGACATCTTTACCTGCATGGCCATGTATTTCTTCAGCATCACTTAAGACATTATGCATGCCTTCCAAACCATTTATCTTATCATCGCCGATTGCGCCATGAAGAACTATATGAATTTGACTGGCAATATCCTCTTTATTCCATACAACACCATCTGAAAACGTCATACTATCCACACAGTTATTGTCATATGAAAAATAGTCAATCACTCTAATCGCATCATCCGTGCCTTCTACTGTAACCAAAAGATTACCTCGACTACGTGGATCTACGCCAAGTGATACTTCGGTAGAAGCAATATCTATAAACTCAAAATGTTCACCATCATAGTGTCCATCTCTACTATCGCCAGTTGTGACTATATCCTGACCAAAGCCTTTTGAGAATCTATAAATATCATCTCCTAGACCTCCTTCGAGTGTATCAATACCTTCTCCACCAATCAGTATATCATCACCTTCATTACCATAAATTCTATCATTACCACTACCACCGTCTAAATAGTCATCGCCTTCATTACCTAGTAAATCATCAGTATCTGCTCCACCATACAAGGTGTCATTGCCTTCGTTTCCTGCAATCACATCATATCCCTCATCACCGTAGAGAATATCATCTCCAGTTTTACCGCTTATGACATCATTGCCACCATAACCATGTATTTCCTCTGAATCACTCAGAACATTGTGTATGCCCACAACACCATTCAACGTATCCTTATTGTTTGTGCCGTTAATCACTATATGAATTTGACTGGCAATATCCTCTTTATTCCATACAACACCATCTGAAAACGTCATACTATCCATACAGTTATTGTCATATGAAAAATAGTCAATCACTCTAATCGCATCATCCGTGCCTTCTACTGTAAGCAAGAGGTTTCGTCGACTATAAGGGTCTACACCAAGTGATACTTCGGTGGAAGCAATATCTTTAAACTCAAAATGTTCGCCGTCATAGTGCCCTCTCCGATTTCCGGTCGTAACAATGTCCTTCCCGAAGCCTCTTGAGAATCTGTAGATATCATCTCCCATGCCGCCCATCAATGTGTCATCGCCTGCTCCTCCGACTAATATATCATCATCCTCATACCCATATAACTTATCATTACCATTGCCACCATCTAAATAGTCATTTCCTGATAAACCGTTTACAATATCATTGCCACCTAGCGCTTTGATTACATCCGAAACACCTGCATTACCTTTTAAACTATCATCAGCTTCCGTACCTATTTTCTTCTCAGTTTTAAGTTCTACTAGCTCTTCAATATCGTCCTTTAACCAGACGACATCATCGAAAAATTCAATCTCATCAATATATGAAACATCTGATGCAAAGTAATTTTCGACTCTAATAACATCACGAGTTCCTTTGTGTCGTATCAGCAAATTACTAGTATTTTCTCCTTCAATTTCGAATACAATTTCATTTGAAGCAATATCAGTAAAAACAATCTTTTCCCCAGAATTATGAGCATTTCCACTGTAGGTAATCACCGTATCTTGACCAAAGCCTTTCGAGAAATGGTAAGTATCATTTCCTGCACCACCAAACAAGGTATCATTGCCCACGCCGCCAACTAAGACATCGTTGCCAATACCGCCATCCAAGCTATCATCGCCTGCGTCTCCATAAAGCGTATCGTCGCCAAACAAGCCTTTTATACTGTCATTGCCGCCCAAACCATGAAGTTCTTCCGAGTCACTCAATACATTGTAGATAGTTGAATAACCTGTAAGCGAATCCGTATCCTCTGTACCATTCAACACCAAATGAACATTGCTGATAATGGTGGACTGATCCCATACAACACCATCAGAGAAAGTCATACGATCTAAATAGTTATTGGCATTTGAAAAATAGTCCTGCACCTTGATGGTATCAGTGGTTCCCATAACTTGAATCAACAAATTGTTACGATTCGATGGATCTACACCTAGAGATACCTCTGTAGAAGCAATATCTGTGAATTCAAAGTATTC
>JAFGTX010000319.1 GCA_016938815.1 Clostridia bacterium
CAAGAAAAGCTGGAATGACGTTGCTACAAGCTTAGGATACGATAAAAGATATACCATGAAACTCCATGCCAGGGCCTTGAAAAAAATCGACAAGATATTAAAAGAGGACACTAAAAGACATAGAAAGACACCTGGCAAGTATGATAGAGTATAAGATGTAAAGAGATATAAAAAAACGGTAGAGCCTGATGGATGGAGGTCCTGAGGGCTTTTGATATTTAAGAAGCCTTTGTGGGAGAACCTGCAGGGGCTTTTTTCATGGAAAGGATGGAGAATATGAAACCGGAATGGAAAGACTTAAGAAGAAAACCCTCAGTTGAAGACCTTAGAAAAAGGCTTAATCGTTTGAATAGAATTCACCAAGAGCACGAGAATCTGATGCGAACCATGCTGGAGCTAACCCATGAAAAAGTAGAGAACACGCTTTATGGGAAAGATCAGCTGGAAGATAAGGATCTGGAGAGTTCATTGGTGTTTGTGGAGAGACAAAGAGAAGCGCTGGCAAGTCAATATAAGCTTGAACTTAAAAGGCTTTATCGATTCTTAGAGACGGTGGGAGATCCTGAAGTAAAACTGATATTGACACTGAGGTATGCTCACTCTTTAAGCTTTGAGGAAATTGCTGAGGTGATTGGAATGGGGGTAGATAGAGTAGAGAACCTCCACGAAGCATTTATCCTAGAGAGGTGATGTAAGTGCCTAGAAGACCAAACATTCCGTGTAAGCATCCTGGCTGCAATCGGCTGGTACCACCCGGGATAAAGTTCTGTGAAGAACATGACAAGCTGCACCGATCTGATGTCAGGACCTCCAAAGAGAAAGGTTACGATGGCCGGTGGAGAAAAGCGAGAGCCAGGTACTTAAAGAGCCATCCCATTTGTGTTCGGTGTCTTAAGCAAGGGAAGTATGTCAAGGCTACAGTGGTAGATCACATCAAACCCCACCGTGGAGAAGAACAACTCTTCTGGAACGAGAGCAACTGGCAGGCTCTGTGCAAGTCCTGTCACGATAAGAAAACTATGACTGAAGATAGGTATCAAGAATACAAATACTAAATACAATCCCCAGGGGCGGGTCAAATCTCTACAGTTTTTTCAGCTGGAGACCGCGCCCCCCTCTCGTGTGAAAAAACGCAGAATTAAATAGGGGGGATACCTAAAAAGGGCTTAACCGTCTGAAAAAACTAAATGAAATAGCGAAACTACAAGGAAATCATTGTATTCAAGATCATATAGTTTCGCCATATTGTTACCACTTTTGCTGTAAGACAGCTGCCAAAAGCAGAGTTTTGCGGCATTTTTTATGCAATAAATTAACGAAAGGATGTGAAGCAGGTGACGGACTTTCAAGCCAAACAAATAAGGGAGTTCCGAATGAGAGGTGTTGGGTACCGCGCCATTGCTTCTCTCACAGGACTTTCAAGAGATATCGTTAGAAATTACTGTAAGACCCATGAC
>JAFGTX010000320.1 GCA_016938815.1 Clostridia bacterium
GTAAGCGTAAAAGCTAGCACACATAACAATGCACCGAGAATGCTAATATAATAAAAGCCACATAAGCATTTGCTCACATGGCTTCTAATGACTACTCTCCAGCTTTTATCTTGATCTCTGAAGGGATGTCTTTTGACCACGGCAAATAGGCATCCAAAACATCCAGATTAGAAATATCTGCGTTCGGAAGCTTTTCAAATAAGTAATTCAAGTATTCGAAAGTATTGAGACCATTAGCTTTAGCGGTCTCAACAATCGAGTAACACTGGGCGCTCGCCGTTGCACCCTTTGGTGACTTAGAAAAAAGATAGTTCTTTCTTCCTATCACAAAGGGTTTGATAGCGCGCTCAGCACGATTATTATCGATGGCAACATGACCATCATCGATGAAGCGGATCAGCTTATCCCACTGATTGAGTGAGTAAGTCACAGCTTCACCCAGTTTGCCCTTCGGCAGAGCCGCTGCCTTTGTCTGTAGTAGCCACGCTTTATACTGCGCCATGATAGGTGCAGCGTGCTCTTGACGTGCAGCTCTTCTAGCTTCAGGCGATAGGGCTTTGAAATCCCTCTCTAGCACATACAAGGCCTCGAAAAACCGAAGTGCTTCATTGGCTTTTGAAACACTGACATCACATCCACTAGGCATTGCCTTAATGGCATCCGTATATTTGCGACGCGCATGCGCCAGGCAACCTACCTGAATTGCAGACTCCACTGCGTTGTAACCGCTATAGCCATCGGTCTGCAAGTAACCCTTATAGTTTCTCAAGAAGGCTTTGGGATACTTGCCCGTTCGGCCCGCTTGATAGTCATAAAGATAGATAGGGTGCGCACTTTTTTCGCCGTTAGCATAGAGCCACATGTAGCAGTTACCTTTTTTCTCATCTAGAACCTGTAGCGTACTTTCGTCCGCGTGGATCATAGGTTCTAAGAGCAGCGCTTCATGCATGCGCTCATATAGGGGCTTGAGCCACTTTTCGGCAGCACGCATGACCCAATGGGCCATGTTCTGTCTTGAAATGTCGATGCCATAGTTCATTAACGCTTCCTCTTGACGATAAAGCGGTAGTGCTAGGCGATACTTATTGTCAATAATATAAGCCAGTAGTGAGGCGGAAGCCATACTGCCTGGCAGTGGTGGCTTTGGAGAAGGTGCCGTAATAATCGTGCCAGCGATACCTTCTTGATCACATTTTCGGCACGCATAGACCGTCTTAACGTGATGGACCACTTTGACTTTAGCTGGAATCACCACAAGCTCTTTGTGGATCTCAGTTTTCATCTCGTGAAGTTTACCATCGCAGTTAGGACACTGCTGCTGCTCTTCTGTGAGGGTATATGGAATCTCTTCCACGGGAAGGGCTGTGTAGGTGTTTCGTGTCTTGGATTTCCCAGAAGTGCGTTTTTCGAGCACTTCTTCAAGCACAGCTTCTTCGAGTGGTTGTTGAGAGAGCTTTTCGACTTCATTGATACTGAGCTGTTCAGGATGTACCTTGTCACTAGATGAGCCAAACTTCTGGTGTTGGAACAATCTAAATTGTTCTTCGTAGTATTTCACCTTGGCTCTGAGTTCTAACACTTCTTGTTCAAGCGTTATCACTTTGGACTCTAAAACAGGGACCTGACTGTCAGCTTCAATGGCCTGGATACGTTTGTTTTCAATGGTTTTCATGACTTAATTATACCATTTTTACATGTAAAAAGCTATCAGAACAAGGTCGAAAACATTGAAATTTCAACGTTTTCTTCTTATATAAGCTGTCGTTCTTGGACCACCTTGTGGGCATGTCGCTCTTGAATTGATAAGCCATCTAGCAACCAACGAAAGGAGCGTTCACTAATCGGTAAATGTGTCCCCTCGGTAAACTCTGGCCACTGAAAGGTATCTTTCTCGAGCCGTTTGTAATGTAACCAAAATCCCGTGGTGTCCCATTCTAAGATCTTGATTTTATCACGCCTTCGGTTACAAAAGACAAAAAGGCTTCTCGAGAAGGGATCGAGCTTAAAGTGTTCGCTCACTAGCAAAGCCAAACCGTCGATTGATTTTCTAAGGTCAGTATTTCCAACAGCAAGATAGACTTGCTCGTATCGCTTTTGATTAAGCATATCGAGATGCAACGCTTAGGATGGTATCCAGTGCTAAAGCGCTAATAGGTTGAGCAAGTTCAATTGTAATGGCCCCAATGCTAATTTTGATAGCCATATTTGTTTCATGGGTTGTCGACTCAGGAAAAATACTCATAAAGCGAACTTTGTTTGGTTCAGGAGTTGCCTGAATCACAGAAAGCTTTTTGTGCCAATACTGAAAGTTATGGAAGTTGACTTGATTCGCTTCACACCAAGCACGTCTTGAAAGACCACTTGTCTTTTGTGCATCGAGTCTTGATTGCCAAAGGACTATTTTATCACCTGATCTCATTAGAATATCACCTCACTTACTGTTTGGTTCTATTCTAACAAGACTTAAAATCGTTGAGTATGTGTGCTAGCTTTGACGCTTAC
>JAFGTX010000321.1 GCA_016938815.1 Clostridia bacterium
TGTAATGGCTCCCATTCATAATACAGCTTTTTTTAGAAGAATGTGTTAACATCCTTCTAAGCGAAGATTCTTTCTTTCCCTATTTCAATCATCCCGTAATATACATTATCAGGAGTTCTATAATCAAGTGACATATGCCCTTTTTCGCTGTTATACCTTTCGAAGTAGTGTTTCAGGCTGTCGCGAAGCTCGGTAACAGTATCGAACCGCCAAAGAAATATATGCCCGTACTTCACTGTTCTCCATAATCTTTCGATGTAAGCGTTATCTGTAGCTCTACCTTTACCGTCCATGCTGATCTTTATATCATGATCTTCCAGTACTTCTATAAAATTGCTTGCTGTATACTGCGAACCCTGATCCGTATTGAATATATCAGGCTTACCGTATTTACACAAAGCTTCGTATAAAGCATCTATGCAAAAGCTGTTATCAAGTGTATTGCTCAGTCTCCAGGAAAGTACCTTTCTGCTGAACCAGTCTATTATCGCGGTCAGATAGACATGTCCTGATCCCAGCTTGATGTAAGTAATATCCGTGCTCCATACGTGATTCGGATGAGTGACAGTTACACCTCTGAGCAGATAAGGATATTTCTTATGTTGCTTATTAGGCACGGAGAGATTCGGTTTGGCGAACAAAGATCTCAGCCCCATTTCACGCATGAGCTCTCCTATTTTCTTGCGACTAATCCTGTAGTCGGATTTCTTGAGCTCATAGCTTATCTGCCTGCTCCCTCGGGATGGATCTTCATTCCATAAGTCTGCTATTCTGGTTTTTACGCTTTCATATTTCAATGATCGGTCGACAGGCTTGTAATAATATTTGTTTCTGCCAATGTCTATTAAGCTGCACTGCCTGACTATGCTTAGCTTATTCTCATTATCGAGCAGTTGCAGCCTTTCCTTTAGAGATAGGGTTTTAATTTTTTTTTAAACCATTCGTTTTCGACGGTCATTTCACCAAGCTTTTTCAAAGCTACATCGAGCTCCTGCTGCTTCTCTTTCAGTTCTTTATTGCCTTTTCTCTTCTGAGTGAAGATCGCTGAGAAATTCTCAAGTGCTTCTTTCTTCCAGCGACTGATCTGGTTCGGATGAACATCGTATTCAGAAGCTATCTCTGATAGCGTCTTATCTCCACGAATCGCTGCAAGAGCAACACGAGATTTGAATTCGATTGAATAATTCCCTTTTGCCATTTTTGATACCCCTTTCTTTGTTTTAACACAATTTAAGAATATTTTCTGTATTAAAACAGGGGGACATTACA
>JAFGTX010000322.1 GCA_016938815.1 Clostridia bacterium
AACCAAGGACAATCCTCTAAAATCATATCCTGAATTTCCTTGTAGCAGGCTTCTTTCTTAACTGGATTGATGATGGCCTTCGCATAAAGTATTTTTTCTAAAACTGCCTTATTGTCATAGCCAAAGCTAAAGAAGCTGGATGCGTCGAATAATGGCATCAGAAAATTGTCTTGATCTCCCGTATCCGCTTTCCAAGAAAGGATAATGATATCCGCTTTACCGACAGATTCTGCCTTATAATAAACCTCTGAGTTAACAGAAACGATTTCATATTTTACTTGGATGCTTTCAAGTGCCTCCATAAGCGTTTTTAAAACAAATCCAACTTCCGTCCCTCTATTCAAAATTCTCAATGCCTCACCTCGATAAGAACTCTTTGCCAAAAGTTTTCTTGCCGTATCCAAGTGCATTTCAAAGCCTCTCAAGTGGTGATCACTGACCATATTAGGCGGGAATACCCCTTTTGCAACCTTAGCTTTGCCCTCATAATATTCATGGATGACCTTTTGATTGTCAAATGCATAATTAATCGCTCTTCGGACGTCAACATCCCTTGAAAACACCGTGTCGCGTCTGAAATTGAAGCCTCCGAATTCCGTAGAAACCAGTGGACAATCGACCATAGCATAAGCACTATTGCCACGCACCACATCCATCATTTTCTTATCGCTTAATTCCAAGAAATCATATTTCCCATTTTCAAGGCTTTCCTGCATATGTGCATCGTTACGATGAATCACGATTTCGTCTACATAGGCTGGCCCTGCAAAATACTGATCATTTTTTTTCAGCACGCGCATCGTGTCACTACGCTCTCCTGGCATATAGGGACCACAACCGACAATCTTGCCTTGTCGATGTGCCTCTCGACTGATAATGGCGAGTGCCGGAAAAGCCAAATTGAGCAGAAATCCACTATAAACCGATTTAAGCGTTATAGAAATTTTATAATCATTGATTTTCTTCAGGCCTGCTACATCGTTTGCTAGCCCTGAATGATAAGCCTCGGCACCCTCAACGTGAAATAGAAACCAAGCGTGGTCATTTTTTTCTTTAGGATCTAAAATTCGTTTAAAAGAATAGAGCACGTCTTCTGCCGTCAACTTTTTGCCATCATGAAAGTAAACATCATTTCTCAGGATAATATCCCAAGTCAAATTGTTATTGCTCGAATACCAAGCCTTGGCTACCAAGGGATAAATGTCCCCCTTCTCACCAAAACCGATCAAGTTACAGTGACAGTTTCTTTCAACGCCCCAAGATGCAATAACCACGCCCTTAGCTGGATCAAAGCAAAAATCTTCTCCGCTGATATGTGTCGTCAGAGTGGTCGCTTTGTAATTCGAGGCCATTCTCTTATGTAGACTTTCTGTCGTTTTCTCAAAAAGTGCCGATGCTTGGTCTAACCACTCTAGGGAATTTTTAACGTCACTGGAGGACATCAAGGCACTTTGACTTTCTAATAAAATGTTTTCCGAACTACCCGTCAACTTGACCACAGACTCCGATACCGCTGTCAAACTCTCAATTTGATGCTCAATTGCCTCCGAGATCTCACTTGCGATTCGGTCATAAGAAGCCACTGAGACGATAATATCTTCAAGGACCCCACGAATATTGTTTGTGGATTCAATACCAGCATCCACACAACTGATATTGTCTGCAGAAGCGTCAATCACTACATCAATCTTCTTTTGAATTTGGCTGCTCAGGGTTTCAATTTTTTCTGCCGCTGTAGAGCTTTCATTGGCCAGCTTATTGATTTCAGCGGCCACAACTGCAAATCCCTTTCCGGCATCACCAGCCCGCGCCGCTTCAATTCGCGCATTCAAGGACAATAAGTTGGTTTGGTTGGAGATGCTCTTGATCATATCCACCATACTGCCGATGGCACCCACATTCTCTTGCAAAGACGTGATGATTTCAGATGTCTCGGTCACCGAACTGCGAATGTTATTAATCGTCTCGATCGAACTTTCAACAATCTTATCGCCATTCTCCTTGGTGTTTTTCGATATTTGAACCGAAAGATCTTCAATCTGAATGATATTGGCCTT
>JAFGTX010000323.1 GCA_016938815.1 Clostridia bacterium
ATTGAAGGTATTGATAACATTACTTGTATCGATTATATGGAAAATGAAGGTTCATTCCTTGCAGGTGCTGTAGCAGCAATGCTTACAACAACTGATATGGAAGGTATGAATGCTGATAAGAAAATCGGTATGGTAGGCGGCATGGACATTTCTGTTATCAGAAACTTCCAAGTGGGTTACGAAGCTGGTGCGAAATATATCGATCCAGAAATGGCAGTTGAAACGATTTTTGCGGGCGACTTTGAAGACCCTGCAAAAGGAAAAGAATCTGCACTTGCATTATACGCAAAAGGCGTAGACATTGTATTCCAAGTAGCTGGAAAAACTGGCGAAGGCGTATTTGAAGCTGCAAAAGACAATGGTCAATATGCAATCGGCGTAGACTCAGACCAAAGATACATTGCACCTGAAAACATTGTTGCATCAATGATCAAAGGTGTTGGTCTTTCAATTTACGAATCAATCGAAAGAATCCAAAGCGGTACTTTTGAAAGAGGCTCAGTTTACCACTACGGTATCAAAGAAAACGGTGTTGACGTATCTTACGGTACAGAAGACATGACTCAATTTGTTACTGAAGAAATGAAAGCAAAAGTTCAAGAACTTAAAGAGAAAATTGTGAGCGGTGAAATCGTAGTACCTGAGGCATAAATTTAAAGCACAGAGGCACTTTGCTGCATTGCAAGGTGCCTCTTTTTCTTTTAAGTCGTTAGTGTAGGTTTTGTATTGATTATGAAGTGGATGAAAGAGGTTAAGATGCAAGAAAAGGTTATTGAATTTAAGAATGTATCGAAGCGCTTCCCAGGTGTTCTTGCTAATAGTCATATTACTATGGATATTCGACAAGGTGAGATTTTTGCCATCGTTGGCGAAAACGGCGCAGGGAAGTCGACACTGATGAAGACCATGTATGGCCTTCATGCACCAACAGAGGGTGAAGTCTACATTCGAGGAGAGAAAGTAGAAAAATTTGCACCGAGCTATGCAATCCAAAAAGGTATCGGAATGGTGCATCAGCACTTTATGCTCGTGCCTTCATTTACGATTGCAGAAAATATCGTACTTGGCAATGAACGTAGAAAAAAACGTATATTTATAGATAAACAAGAGGCAAAGAAAGTCGTGAACGATCTTTGTGATACTTATGGCTTAATGGTAGACCCAACGCTCAAAATTGAAGACGTATCTGTGGGTATTCAGCAGAGGGTGGAGATATTAAAGACCCTCTATAGAGGTGCTGATATCTTAATTCTGGATGAACCAACGGCTGTTTTGACACCTCAGGAGACAGAGGACTTATTTAAGGTCGTTAGAAAACTGGTCGATGAGTTAGGGAAAACCGTGATTATCATTACCCATAAGTTGAATGAGGTTATGGCCCTATCCGATCGTGTCGGCGTGATGCGTCAAGGACAGCTGATCGGCGTTACAGAAACTTCTAAAACGGATGAAAAGCAACTGGCAGAAATGATGGTTGGTAGAGAAGTGCTCTTCGACAAACTGGACAAAAAAGAAACACATGGTGAGGTTCTCATCGAGGCCAAAGGTCTTGTCGCAAGAGACAAGCGTGGTTTCCATGCCTTGAAGGGCATCGATTTCGCTATCAAGGCGGGCGAAATTTTGGGCGTTGCAGGTATTGAGGGTAATGGTCAAACAGAGTTGATCGAAGTACTTTCTGGTATGCGGGACTATGAAGAGGGCACCATCACCATCAACGGCCAATCTGTAAAGGGTATGTCACCGGCGCAGATTAGAAAACTGGGTGTTGCTCATATTCCAGAAGACCGATTGGTTACAGGACTAAGCAAAGAATCCTCCATAGAGGACAATCTATTGATGGGCTTACAGCATAAAGAACCTTATGCGACGAAAGGTATTCATCTGAATCGTAAGATCACAGGCCGTTACGCCAATGATTTGATTAAAGGTTTTGACGTTAGAACGGCTGGCAAGGACGTTAAGGTAGGCTCCCTTTCCGGTGGCAATATGCAAAAAGTTGTCATTGCCCGTGAGTTCTCATTCGACACACCGATTCTTCTGATTTCTCAACCGACGCGAGGGGTGGATATCGGTGCGATTGAATTTATTCATGAACAAATCATCAAAAAGCGTAATGAGGGGTGTGCCATCATCCTTGTATCTGCGGAGCTTGATGAGATCTTCAGATTATCGGACCGTATGATTACACTGTATGAAGGCCAGATCACTGGCGAATTCATGAGCGGTGAAATAACAAAACAAGATATTGGTTTCTATATGACAGGCAACCGTTCAGAAGGGGGAGAGGCATAATGGAACGTTTAAAAATCAAACAAAATATGGATTATCTAGTCTCTCTGACCACAGCGATTTTAGCAGCGCTACTTATAGGTGCGTTGATTATGATTCTAAACGGTCAAAATCCATTTGTAGGCTATTCCTCACTGGTGGCAGGTGCTTTTGGATCAAAATACAAGATGGCATCTACATTGGCAAAAACAGTACCCCTGATTTTGACGGGTCTGGCAACGGCTGTTTCTTTTAGAAGTGGTATTTTCAATATCGGTGGCGAGGGTCAACTTTATCTAGGTGCTTTTGCAGCCGCTTACGTCGGTTTTACATTTACCAACTTGCCAGTGTTTGTAGCCATTGTTGCGGCCATCCTGGCCTCGGCGGCAGCGGGTGCTGCGTATGCTTATATTCCGGCAATTTTAAAGGTACGCTACAAAGTGGATGAAGTTATCACCACCATCATGCTGAACAGTGTGGCGATTCTATTCACCAACTATTTGGTAAACTACCCGTTTGCAGCGGATCAAGGCAAGATGGGCGGCACGAATATGGTCGCAGCGGCTTATAAGTTTCCTAACCTTGTCCGTCTTTCAAAATTGAACACAAGCATTTTCTACACAGCACTGATTGCAATTTTCCTATATTATTTACTACAAAAAACCTCATTCGGCTACAATTTCAAAATGGTAGGTGAGAACGGTATTTTTTCAAAATATGCAGGTGTCAACAATAGCAGATATATGATTGTGGCTATGTTGATTTCTGGCGCATTATGCGGTATTGCAGGCGCTTTTGAAGTCTATGGTACCCACTATCGGTTCCTTCAGAACATTTCGACAGGTTTTGCTTTTGACGGTATGCTGGTAGCACTGATTGTGCGCAACAATCCAGTGGGGATCATTTTGATGTCGATCTTCTTTGCCGCCTTGAAAACGGGCTCTGCGACCATGGAGGTTTCGACGGGTATTCCATCGGAACTGGTATTAGTCATCCAGTCCATCATCATACTTTTCATCGCTGGAGAACAAGGCTTCAAGAACATTTACAGACGCATCAAATTAGAAAGAAAAGAGGTGGCCTAAATGTTACATGACGTATTTAACTTAACCTTATTACAAAATACAATTCGAACAGCAACGCC
>JAFGTX010000324.1 GCA_016938815.1 Clostridia bacterium
ATTAAGGGTGTTGCAACCGTTCAAGGAAAGCATAAGAAACAATCCGGCGGTTCTGGTCAATACGGTGACGTTCATATCAAATTTGAACCTTCAACGGAAGAATTTGTGTTTGAAGAAAAAATATTTGGTGGCTCTGTGCCAAGACAATATATTCCAGCTGTTGAAAAAGGTATTCGTGACTGCTTAGATAAGGGTGTTTTAGCGGGTTGCCAAGTGGTTAATGTGAAGGCAACACTTTTGGATGGTTCTTATCATGCGGTTGACTCTAACGAGATGGCCTTCAAAACAGCGGCATCCATCGCTTTTAAAAAAGGTATGGAACAGGCACAACCAACCTTGCTTGAACCGATTATGCATGTTGAGATTTATGTCCCAGATGAATATATGGGCGACATCATGGGTGATATGAACAAGCGAAGAGGTCGTATTTTAGGTATGGAACCAGATGAGAAAGGTACTCAAAAGGTTATTGCAGAAGCGCCACAGGCAGAAATGTTCAAGTATGCGACTGATTTGACATCGATGACTCAGGCAAGAGGATTCTTCAATATGCGTTTTGAAAGATACGAAGAAGTCCCAATGCAAATTGCTGCAAGGGTGATCGCTGAAGCAAAAGAAGATAAATAAATGTTGTGGTAAAATAATAAAATGAATCGGATAGGGTATCTTACCAAGGTGAGGTACCCTATTTTAAATTAGGGCCTAAGGAGAAGTGGAGACAACTAGTATGTACAAGGGCTGAAAAATGGTAGAATGAAGTAAGGCGGTGGTGAGATGTTATGTAGTAAGTGTCAATTGAGAATTGGAAAAATTGAAATTCAACGACATGAAGCAGGGCAATTGGTCAATTATATTTTGTGTGACGAATGTGCCAAAACCTTTGAAGACTATGATTTGGAGACGTCGTTTTCAGACAATGATTTGTTGACCTCGCTCATAGAATCGGTGCAGCAATCACCACTTCAAGTCAGCTATATATTAACGACGACGTGCAGTAGTTGTGGCATGACCTACGGAAGCTATAGGAAAACGGGACGCGTCGGTTGCAGCAAATGCTATGAATCCTTCAAGGAGAAGCTGATTCCTTTGATTCAAGAGTTGCATGGGGCGGCGGTCCATGTTGGTAAGGCACCGAGAAATTATAGCGATTATCAAGAAATCAAGCGTAAGATTCTGGCGTTGAAATCAGAGTTGAAAGTAGCAATTTCCAAGGAGGATTTTGAAAAAGCAGCGGCTATTAGGGATGATGTTGAAGCGTTGGAAGCGCAGATGAGGTAGGTGCATGATGAAAAAAAGTTTGGTTAAGACGACGATGATTTTATCGCGCAATATCGATATGCATCCATTTCCTGCGGGATTGACCTTTGAAGCAAGTTCTGAAGTCGAGAAAATAATGATTAGCGCCATAGAGAGCGTTGAAGATGAAATAGATATTAAATACTTGGTGGGGATGGAGGAGAGCGACAAGGAAGCGCTTCTTCATGAGGGTGTGATTACCTACCCTATGATGCTGAATCGCATACATAGTAGTGCGATTGTCGTGAATGATGATTTTTTATACCGACTGAATGACGAAGATCATTTGGAATGTGTTGCGTCAACTTATGACTCGAACTTAATGGGACTCTGGGCGTGGTTGAATGATAAAGAGGAACGCCTGGCACCTAAGCTGAATTTTGCATACGACGCCAAGTTGGGCTACTTGACTTCTAGGATTACAGAGATTGGGACCGGCCTCAAGATTCATGCGGTTTTGCACTTGCCGGCAATCGTAAAGACGGGTTACTTGGAGAAGCTCTTTCGGGCGGTGCATCAGGTGGGCTATTCCATTCGCGCTTATGGCTTTGGTGCGGACAATCAACAAGAAGGCTTCTTTGAATTGTCCAATTCCGTAACGATTGGTAAGACTGAAACGGAGTTGGTTGAAGGGATCAACGAGTTGATTGATAGGATCGAGAAAAAAGAAGCGGATGCGCTGGAAACGCTGGTCAGCGCCCAGAACAAGGTACTGGAAGATGAACTTTTTCGCGCCTATGGTGTGTTAAAATACGCAAGGTTACTGACTCAAAGTGAGGCGGTGCAGCTTTTGTCAAAAGTGCGGCTAGGTGCTGTGTTAGGGCATTTCAAAGGCTTATCCATAGAAGAAATTGACCGATTGCTCTTCAATATGGCAGGGATCGGTGTACAAAATCAGTTTGGCAGAAAAGAGGATGCATCACGTGCGGCCTACATTCGCGCACATTTGTATGAACATCAATAAAGTGAGGTGCTGACGATGTCGGTATTTGAAAATTTGACACCTAAAACAAGAAAAGCGATCAATTATGCATTTGAAGAGGCACGATTACTGAATTTTAAATACATTGGTGTTGAGCATTTGCTTTTGGGCTTGCTGCGCGTCACGGATGGACGGGCTAGTGAATTACTCACTGAGTGGCAAGTGACGACCGAGGCTACGCGCTATCAGGTGGTTAAGATGTGTGGTAAGGGGAGTTTTAGCACCAATATCTCCGGCTATACACCGCGTGCCTTAGCGTGTTTGGATCGAAGTTATGCGCTGGCTTTGAGGGACAACAGCAAGGAAATCAGAACAGAACATTTACTTTTGTCAATTTTGAAAGATCGGGCATCTTATGGTGTCAAGGCCTTGTTGAATCAAAAGGTTGCCATAGAAATTCTCGAATCGACCATTGAACGTAAGCAGAAAAAACAGGACGCAAAACCGGTCGAAGAGGCGAAGGAGAAAACCGCGCTTGAAATGTTTTCCTTGGATTTGACGAACTTGGCAGAGGATAAACTACTGGATCCCGTCATTGGACGTGAAAAAGAGATACAGAGAGTGCTACAGATTTTGAGTCGTCGAACCAAAAATAATCCATGCCTGATAGGAGAAGCTGGTGTTGGTAAAACGGCGGTCATTGAAGGCTTAGCCATTCGGATCGTTGATAAGAAAGTGCCAACTGCCTTGCTGGGCAAGCGCATTTTGAGCCTTAACATGGGGGCTGTCGTAGCGGGTACCAAGTACAGGGGCGAATTTGAGGATCGTTTCAATAAAATTCTGGAAGAACTGATGGATCGAGAGGATATCATTTTGTTTATCGACGAATTGCATAGCATCATCGGTGCAGGGGGTTCAGAAGGCGCGATAGACGCTTCAAGTATCCTTAAACCCAGCCTTGCGAGAGGTGCTATACAGGTTATTGGTGCGACAACCACCAAGGAGTATCATAAGTTCATTGAAAAGGACAGTGGTTTAGAACGCCGTTTTCAGCCGATACTGATCCATCCGCCGACGGCGGAAGAGAGTGTGCGTATTCTGACGGGTCTTAGGCCTAGATATGAAGAGCATCATGGTGTTGTTATTTCAGATGAGGCCATTCACAGTGCGGTAGAATTATCGGCGCGGTATATTGTGGACCGTTTCCTGCCGGATAAGGCGGTGGATCTCATTGACGAGGCATCGTCTAAACTGCGCATGAATCATTTTGTGGATTTTTCTGCGCTGGAGCTTCTGGAGAAGCGCCTGATAGAGGTACAGGAGAGCAAGCAGATTGCTATCAACCAGATGGCCTTTGAGTCGGCGGCATCACTTCGGGATGAAGAGCGTTCTTTGATTGAATTAATAGAAGAAGAAAAAGAGAAATGTCGTCTTATGGAAATGGAGCACCCAAGGGTACTTAGCCACCATATTGAAGAGGTGGTATCCATTTGGACAGGGATTCCGGTCACCAAGCTGGTGGCATCAGAGCATGAGCGCTTACAAAATATCGAAAAGATCATCGGCAATCGCGTTATCGGGCAGTATGAGGCAATTAAGGTGCTTGCCAAATCGGTTAAGCGGGGTCGTATCGGCTTATCCAATCCCAATAAACCGATTGGCTCCTATATTTTTGTGGGGCCAACGGGTGTTGGTAAGACGGAGCTTTGCAAAGCCTTGGCAGAAGCTGTTTTCGGCGACGAGAAAAATCTAGTGCGTTTCGATATGTCGGAGTATATGGAAAAGCATGCGATTTCAAAGTTGATTGGATCGCCACCGGGCTATGTCGGCTATGAAGAAGAGGGTTTGCTGGCGAAACGACTTCGCAAGAATCCCTATTCTGTGATTCTTTTTGATGAAATCGAAAAAGCCCATGTCGATATCTATGATATTCTGTTGCAGATTCTAGACGAGGGTGGCTTTACAGATGCCAAGGGGCATTTGGTCAATTTCAAAAATGCTATCATCATCATGACTTCCAACATTGGCGTGGTTAAAATTTCGAAGCCCATGACTCTGGGATTTGTTGAAAAAACGGCGGATGAAAGCTATGAGAACATGCGGACGATACTCCTAGAAGAAGTTAAAAATTATTTCAGACCGGAGTTCATTAATAGGATTGACGATATTGTCGTATTCAATCAGTTGTCCAAGGTGGATGTGGAATCTATCGCGAGGCTGCTTTTGGAAGAGTTCTCCGAGCGTCTGGCACGACTCGGTTATGAATTTGTGATTAATGAAGATGTAATCGATTATCTTGTGGCTAACGGTTACGACATCACTTATGGCGCACGTCCTATTAAACGTATGATCGTGACCCATATCGAGGATTACATTACGGATTTGATTATCGAAGAAAAGGTATCTGAAGCGGTGCCGATTGAATTGATGGAGAAAGACGGCAAATTAAGAATAAAAGAGGTATAGGTGTGGCAAAGATTAAGACGAAATTTGTATGTGGCAACTGCGGTTATGCCAGTGCCAAATGGTTGGGCAAATGCCCGGAATGTGATGCGTGGAACAGCTTCAGTGAAGAGGTGGAAACCCCAGCCTTGACCCGTGGATTTGACATCAAGGGGACGAATAACCGACCGGTGCTTTTGAAAGATGTCGAGGTGACGGATGAATTGCGTTATAGCAGCGGTATCGGGGAACTGGATATCGTTCTTGGAGGCGGAATCATCAATGGCTCCCTTGTTTTGGTCGGGGGTGATCCAGGTATAGGAAAATCGACGCTGCTTCTTCAGGTGGCCAATTATGTGGGCATGAATCATAAGAAGGTCTTGTATGTTTCTGGTGAGGAGTCCATTCGCCAAACCAAGCTGAGAAGTGATCGACTAGGTGTGACAGATGCTACGGTTTTCATCATTGCGGAAAATAACATGGATGCCGTGGTGCGTTATGTAGATGAATTACAGCCGGATTTACTAATTGTAGATTCGATTCAGACCATGTACTGTAGCGAGGTTTCTTCTGCACCCGGCAGTGTGTCTCAGGTCAGAGAAGGTACGATGAAGCTGATGAATTGCGCCAAGTCCAAAGGTGTCGCGACTTTTATCGTCGGTCATGTGACCAAGAGCGGTGCGATTGCCGGGCCAAAAGTGCTGGAGCATATGGTGGATACGGTACTTTACTTTGAAGGAGAAAAGCATAATATTTTCAGGATGGTTCGCGCGGTCAAGAACCGATATGGCTCGACCAATGAAATCGGTGTCTTTGAGATGACCAACCTCGGTTTGATGGAGGTGAAGAATCCGTCTGCGATTTTTCTCTCCGAAAAGACGGTAGATGCTTGCGGATCGGTAATCACGGCGGTGATTGAGGGTAGTCGACCGGTACTGGTGGAGCTTCAGGCGCTGGTTTCAGAAAGCAATTATGCCAGTGCAAGACGTACGGCGGTAGGTTTAGACTACAATAAAACCGTTATGCTACTGGCAGTCATCGATAAGATTGCGGGCTTGACTTTGCATACGCTGGATTGCTATTTGAACGTGGTGGGGGGGATGAGTATCACAGAGCCCTCCCCGGATTTAGCGGTTATGGCGGCGATTGCTTCAAGCTACAGGGAAAAACAAGTCAGCAACCGAACGGTTATTTTTGGTGAAGTTGGACTGACGGGCGAAGTGCGTAGTGTGACCCATTGCCAGCAAAGAATTGCGGAGGCGAAACGCCTTGGATTTGAAATGTGCATCGTTCCAAGGAAGAACATGGAGGGCTTGTCACCGGTGACGGGTATGCAGGTCTATGGTGTAGAGACGGTACAGGAAGCCTTCGAATATATTTTCAAATAAAAAAAGCCTGTCTCCGATGTGGAGACAGGCTTCGTTGTTATTAATAAAGTGTGTATTTGCCTAGGGTTGTCAGTTTGTTGTACTCTTTCACCAGGGCATCGTAAAGATTCAAGTCCAAGTGGTTGCAGAGCGCTGCAAGATAAAAAAGACTGTTGCCCATTTCCTCTTCTATTTTCTCTTTGCAGATGGGGCAGAGCTCACCCGTGATGTGGGTTTTGGTGTAAATTTTCATTTCAGAATATTCGATTTCAGAAGGAATTTCTGACTGATCGCTTTCAATGGACACACAACCACAATTGGTTATGGATTTAACGACAGCGCGATTCACATTGGCAGCAGCTTGGTCATACTTGGTTAAAATGTCTAAAATGCTAGCGTGACGAACAAGTACTTCATCAACTTTGTTTTGAAATTGATCACTCAATAAATCTTTCATGTGTTCCCCTCCTGTATACTATGCTCTAAGCCTATTCTATCAAGCCTCCAGCTAAAAAGCAAATGGCTAAAAACCTATTGACAGAGGGAAATATTGGTGATAAAATATTTAGCTAATTTGACAATTCGAAAATATTGACTTATACTGATACTAGGAGAAGGTTCAGACTGGAGGTGCTAATTTGTTCAAAGTTGGCGATAAAGTAGTTTATCCAATGCATGGTGCCGGCATTATTGATGGTGTCGAGACAAAAGAAATTCTCGGGGAAGAGAAAGAATATTATGTTCTGAGGTTACCACTTAAGAATATGAAAGTGATGCTTCCCACAGAGAATGTGAATTTTCTTGGTGTTCGTGATGTGATAACAAATGCAGATGTAGATGACGTACTCAAGGTATTATCGACAGGTCTATCCAATATGCCGTCTAATTGGAATAGAAGATATCGAGCAAATATGGAAAAGGTTAAGAGTGGCGACGTCTTAGAAGTAGCTGGCGTAGTCAGAGATCTTTTAATTATGGAACATCAAAAAGGTTTGTCGACAGGTGAAAGAAAAATGTTGACGACGACAAAGCAAATATTGGTAAGTGAACTGGTGTTGGCGACGGGTCAAAATGAAAAAGAAATAGAGAAGATGATTAATAACAAAATTTTTTAGTGGCCACATTTACCGAATGTCAAGGTCGTAACCTGTAACGAAAGTTACAGGTTTTCTTTTGGTGTTTTGGGTTTTTAAAACTTCGGCCAAGCCTTGAAATATTAAGGATTTATTACGAAAATCAAATCGACTATAATTTTATGAATGGGTATGTTAGACTAATCTATAAGTACAAGTATTTGGAAGGAGGTGAGAAGATGATTAAGAAATTTGTACGTATATTTTTAACGCTATTTCTGACAATTATTGGATTTGTCGTTACGTCAGACATGATGACGAATGCCAAAATCTTTAAATTGTTTGATCAGGAACCGCCAAGTACAGTTGCGACGCTCGTTACGGCATCAGTGGTAGCCTTGACTTTAGGTTTCATCGGTTATGTCGGAACCGCTTGGTTGATTAGACATGTAAAACGGCTTATTGATTATACGGAAGTGGAGCTGGAGAAGATTCCTTCCGGACAGATCATAACAGGTTCTATAGGACTTATTTTCGGACTTATAATCGCTTATTTAATTAGCACTTTATACAATTATTTTGAGTTGGGAATAGTGAATAGCGTTTTATCGATTATCACCTATGTATTTTTAGGATACATTGGTATCAGCGTTGCAACAAAACGGATGGCGGACCCGATGCGTTTATCAGAAGTTTTCAAACGTTCAGGACTTTCGATATCGAACAAAGGCGCTACTAAGAAATCAAAGGGCGCTAGACCTAAAATTCTGGATACCAGTGTTATCATTGACGGTCGAATAGCGGATATATGCAAAACAGGTTTTGTCGAAGGACCAATCGTGATTCCAGAGTTTGTTCTAGAAGAATTGCGTCATATTGCCGATTCTTCGGATGCGTTAAAACGTAACAGAGGAAGAAGGGGTCTCGATATACTGAAGATCATTCAAAGAGAACTTAACTTGGAAGTTCAGATTACCGACAAGGATTTCGAAGATGTCGGTGAGGTGGATATCAAGTTGCTGAAATTGGCACAGGCGATTGATGGCATGGTCGTTACCAATGACTTTAACCTGAACAAGGTTGCCGATTTGCAAGGCGTCGCGGTGCTCAATATCAATGAGCTTGCCAATGCAATCAAGCCGGTCGTGTTGCCGGGTGAAGAAATGACGGTCCACATCATCAAGGACGGTAAGGAAAACAATCAAGGTGTGGCCTATTTAGACGACGGTACCATGATTGTTGTCGAAGGTGGCCGCAAGTTCATGAACCAAACGAAGAAAGTGACGGTAACCAGCGTACTACAAACGGCTGCGGGACGTATGATTTTTGCGAAACCCCAGTAGCGACAGGTTTATTTATAACTCAAACGAGAAAGTCTAGGAGTATATGATCTCCTAGGCTTTTTTTATGTTTCCCATAAGTATTAAGAAAAGCTTAAGAGTGTATTAGGATTAGCTGACAGACACAATTTACTCACACAGGTATGTTAAAATGAATGCAATTGATTATGAAGGTGGCTATATACTATGAAGAAATATTGGATTGCTTTTTTTATTTTAATGTTAAGCCTTAGCATGACACCGGCTGTTTATGGCCAAGCGCGTATTACCGCAGAAGTGCATGCGGGTTATGAAGGCGTCGTGGTAGCTGGAGGTGTCGTGCCGATTGAAATCTTGCTTCAATCGGATGAAGCGCTGGAAGGAACCGTTCGCGTTGGTTATGATAATGACGATCAGGAAACGACAGTGGGCAGCGAGGTGCCGATACGGTTGGCTGCAGGACAAACCATGCGTTACGAGATGCCTTTGATGGTGGAACAGGATGTTTATGCCTACCAGAAGGAAGTTTTTTTACATATCGAGGTCTTGGACACACACGGTAGAGTATTGATGGCGCAATCAGCAGGGGTCAACGAGATCATAAGGACGGAGGATGTCGTCACTGGCGTTTTATCGACGCGATATACGGGTTTGACCTATCTGAACCTAGTGGATGTGATGGATGCTTACGGCGATGCGTATGATTTGAATACCGTCAATCTGACGCCTGAGCGATTAAGTGAAGCACGCTACTTAGATAGCATGGAAGTCCTTGTAATTGACGGTGTGGAATCCGGTGGGCTTTCCGAAGACCAAGTATCGGCTATTGGTAAGTGGGTCAACCAAGGTGGTTATCTGGTCCTTTCAACTGGAGAGCAAAGTGGGTCGGAGAAAGCGCTTTTAAATCATTTTGGCGTGGTGACATCGGGTCTCAGCGTGACATCAGAGGGGGCTTTATCCGGCTTAAAACAGGTTGTGTTGGAGGCACCCGAGTTCAAGAAAAATAGAGATTATCAGGGTCTTTATATGGGCGCTTACGGACAAGGTCACGTGGCCATTACAACCTATTCCTTGAGTGATACCAATCTAATTAAGGATAACGAACATGTTCAAGCGGTAGAATTGCTTTTGCAGGATGTTTTATCAGATGACGTCCACGTGGATAGAAATTCAGATATTTATAGAAGATTAGGCAACACCTTGAATCGTGTGCCTAAGGATAGCATGCCGTCTGTAAAGGCGATTGTCATGATTGTCATGATTTATCTCTTGTGTGCAGGCCCGGTTGGCTATTTGTTCCTTAAGCAAAAAGGGATTCGTCAGTATTACTGGCGCTCTGTGCTGGGACTTTCTATTTTGACAACAGTGATCGTTTTTGTCGTGGGCCAAGGCATCGACTTCAATAAAACATTGGTTAATGCGGTAACCATTTTGGATCAACGGGGCGGTAACAATCAAGTGACCAGTATTCTAGGCGTCAAACATTCAGGTGTAGGTGATGTAGATATTGCCCCTGAAAATGGACGCATCACTTGGAGTGGTTACTATGACTATCGTGCCAATAAGATGGAGCGATGGTATTCTTACGATGATTTCGACCACGTCATTTTTAAAGATGTCGAGAAATTTCAATTCGTTAATTTGACGGTCGACCATGACATCGACCTTCAGCAAATGCAGCAGGAGATTGTCTACACGGCGGACGGTGTGGTCTTGAAAATTAGAAACCCCTTCCCACATGCCTTAAAGGATGTTTCTGTTGTCATTAATCAGGCGGTATATTTTATAGAACGGGTGGAAGCAAACGAAACCGCTGTTGTGAACATGGATCAGGACAATCCCAATAGCGATCCACTTTGGTATACTTATGATTTCTACGATTACGTCAATGGTGATGTTGAAGATGCTTACTACAAGAATAATGTCATCTCAACGATTTTCGATGAATATTTCTACGATAGCAATGAACTGATTAGTCAGCCGATTGTCTTTGGATGGGTAGAGGAACCTTTATCTCAAAACGTACGTGTCAACGGGGTAAAAACGGCACTATCTGGCGATGGCCTTTGGATTGACGAGATGACGATTGGTCGTCCAGAGTCAGGTCCTGTGGTTATGCCGTTTGGTACAATGACGCCAAAGGTCGCGTTGACGGGGGAAGTTTACTATGACGAGTTCGATCGATCCTATGATGGCTATGGCAGTGTCACTTTCCGCTATAGTTTACCGGAATGGTTGGAGGAAAGTGTGGTCACAGTGAGAGGCGATCGAGGTAGCGATTTGGAATATCAGGTCTATAATGATTCAAGCAATGTATGGGAATCCTTGGAGATTGGGGAAAACGGCGCCGTTGTACTAACTCAAGACCAAATTTCAAAGCAAGGTGAGATTGAAATCGTATTAAAAAATAACAGTGGTGATGTCTTCTTTGGACCACAATTGAGCGCGAAGGGAGTGGTTCAAAATGATTAAGATAGAAGGTTTATATAAGGCATATGGTAAGAACATTGCGGTCAATCATCTAGACCTGTCCATTGGTGAGGGCGAAATATTCGGGTTTGTAGGACCTAATGGTGCAGGGAAAACAACGACCCTTAAGGTGATTGCGACGCTGCTGATGCCGGATTCAGGAAAAGTGCTTATTGATGATAAAAGCATCTATAGCGATATAAAAGGGATTCGATCGTCTATTGGCTATATGCCGGATTTCTTTGGCGTGTACGAGAATTTAACCTCTTATGAATACCTGTCCTTTTTTGGTGAAATTGCGGGCTTGGAAAGAATGCAATTGGAGAAGACGATTGATGAGTTGTTGGAACTGGTCAATCTTGTAGACAAGAAGCACGAGATGGTCGATGGACTGAGTCGAGGTATGAAGCAACGCCTTTGTCTTGCAAGGGCACTGGTGCATAATCCTAAAATACTGTTACTGGATGAACCTGCTTCTGGACTGGATCCTAGGGCACGGGTACAAATGAAGGATATTCTGAAAGAATTGAAACATATGGGCAAAACGGTCATTATCAGCTCGCATATCTTGCCTGAGTTGGCGGAGCTTTGCAGTACCATTGGCATCATCAACAAGGGAAAAATTGTTCAAAAAGGTACGGTGGAGGAAATCAATGATCGTGTCTTTGGTGCGTCACCTATTAAAATGGACTATATTGAAAATGAGGTAGATGTGCTTAATTTTGTGAAGGCCATCCCATCATTAAAGGTGATTCAGCATACGGAGCGCTCAATGGACTTCTTACTTAAGGGTAGTGAACGGGATGCGGCTGAACTATTGAAGTCCATGGTGCATCAAGGGATTGCGGTCACCTCTTTCAGAAAGATGGAAAACAACTTGGAAAGCTTGTTCATGGAATTGACAGGAGGTGAAGACAATGCTTAATCCTGTTTTGAGAAAAGAAATAAAGACATCGACGCGTACTTGGAAGACACCGATGATGGTGACTTTCTATGTAGGTATGTTGCTTCTTATTATGGCATTTGCCTTTTGGACGCAGGTGATCGACAGCTATAATCCAACGGTGGAACCTAGTTTTGTAAGGGACCTCTTTATAGGTATGGCCTATTTTCAATTGTCTTTGATTTTGTTCTTATCCCCGTCGATGACGACTGCCGCGATTTCGGGTGAACGTCAGAGAAGTACTTTTGATGTACTGCTTTCGACGCGTTTATCGGCTAGGTCCATTGTACTGGGCAAATTGCTGGCGGGTTTGTACAAGATTTTCATGTTGATTGTTGCATCGATTCCGGTGTTCTCCGTTATTTATCTGTTCGGAGGCATCGGTTTTGTTGATCTGATTCTCTTTGTCGGCGTGTGCATGATGAGTGCGCTCATGATGGGCAGCATTGGCATTCTCATGTCGTCGGTTTTCAAGAAGACGACAACGGCATCGGTGATCAGTTATGGTATATTGTTGTCTTTGACTATTGGCGTTATGATGCTGGCGGGTGCGACTTATTTGATTGTCGACAACTACGGTGGCTATTCAGCCGACCTTGCCTATCTCTTTATGTATTTACATCCCTTTGCGCCACTCAGTATTTTTATGGATATCAATTTGGGTCTTGGTTTGGATCTCTTGAACTTTGGCTCGGGAAATAGCAGTAACTTTATGAATCTCTTTATCACACTGGGGATACAATTGGCAATATCGTGTGGATGTATCCTGCTTGCGGCTAGAAGAATCAATCCGGTTGGAAGGGCAAAAAGGAAAGTGGTGTCGTAAATGACAAATAGAAAGATAGGGAAACAGTTGCAGCCGTACTACGCTAGACTCTGGTGGGCATATGGCATTCGTATGGCTTTATACACTTTGTCCGGGGCGCTGTTATGTGCTACTGGCGTGGTCTTGTGGTCGCGGATGCATATTCTTGTCGATATGATGTCAATC
This sequence comes from Clostridia bacterium, assembly GCA_016938815.1. Classification (GTDB taxonomy): domain Bacteria; phylum Bacillota; class Clostridia; order Peptostreptococcales; family Acidaminobacteraceae; genus JAFGTX01. The sequence goes on from JAFGTX010000324.1 coordinate 12,823, forward strand.
ATTATGCGGTGGTCGGCCTTGTGCTTGGTAATGGGTGTGGTGACAGGATGGATTTTGCGTCCCAAGTCAACAGAGATGCATCGATCGATCGATGCGCTGGGACTTGAAAATCGCGTGACCACTTATTTTGAATATCAGGACAAAGAGAACCCTTTTTCTGAGTATCTGGAAGAGGATCTTTCCAAGAACTTATACGCAGCACCTCACTACAAGAAAATAGGGTGGCTGCCATCAAAAGCACCTGTGCTCATTTTCGTTGGAACCTTGCTGATGGTAGGCGGTGCCCATCTATGGCAAACGGACCGTGTGACCAAAGCGAAAACAATCGAAGAGGCGATGGCGGGTGTGACTCAGGAAGCGGCCCAATTACTTGAAAAAGTAGAGCTGGATACCACCGAGGTGGCAGCGGCTCTGCTGGAAGAGGAGCTGGCAGATTATCTCGATGCCATTAAGCAGGGCTTGGTGGAGGAAAATCGAAGTGAAGTTGAGCAGCAGCTTTACAAGATGGAGGCCATGCTGAATGAAAGTCTTAGTGAGGCGGACGTTTCGACGGCAATGCAGGCTATGAAATCCTTGGCGCTTGAAAATTCAATGCCAAGCACCCTAGCATCGCTGGCACAAGCAGAAGGGCCGCTGACTCAAGGGTTTGAGAGCAATGCTTCCGGCGTATCGGCAGATGGAACACCTATGACCGGAACGGAGGGTTCTATCTCCAGTGGGGCTGCTGGGGGGCAATCATCCGACGACAGCGATTCTGGTGATGGTAGTGGTCAAGGTGATGGCACGGGACAAGGTGATGGCACGGGACAAGGTCAAGGTGACGG
>JAFGTX010000325.1 GCA_016938815.1 Clostridia bacterium
AGTTTTCTACGAACCTTTTTCCGGTCTGCTTTTTCTCCTGCACTCTCTTTCTTTAGAATGCGGTTTAGCAAATAACGCTTCGTTTCACGGGCGCCGTAACGCGAGGAACCCGCGGTGCGGTGTCCTTAGCAAGCGCAGGTTAGGCGACTCATTTAAATAGCTTTAAATTTAGGGGATTTTTCATCAAGCTAAAGTGCTGATCCAGAGTAAAAATTTCACATCTATTTTGAATGGCATTTTGCGCGATCAATAAATCCGGCACACCAACACCGTTTATCCCTTTCTTTAAACATTTTGACTGAAACTCGATAATTTGGCTCCAATCTATCTTCATCTCATACTTGAAAATAGAATTCATAAGACGAATTAGCTTACGTTTATTTTGCAAACGCAAAAAGGGAACTATCTCAGTAAGAATGAGGTCATTTACCGCGATAAGATTTTCATCGATAAGAATATCCAAATCATCTGATTTATTCCCACCACGAAAGTATTCAATCCATACAGATGAATCGACTAGAACCTGCATTCACGACCTCGAACAGCGTCCAAATCGATATCAAAATCAACTTTTCCTTTAAACTGCTTAATTTCTGAAATCTGGTTCTTTCGAATCAGCTCTTCCAACGCTGTAACAATAACCTTGGTTTTCGTTCCAATATGACTAATGCGCATCGCCTCATCCAACAATTCCTCCGGCAAATCTAAAGTGGTTCGCATGACACACCTCCATATGCATAATCTTGATACTTTATGCATATTAGTCAAGTCAGAATGTCGCCTAACGCTTTGTTTCACGGGCGGCGCGCTGCGGGGACCGCGGTACGGTGTCCTTAGCAAGCGATTGTTCTGCGACGCAAAGTTATGGATGAATAGAAGGATGATTAGATGAATAAGGTCTAATGCTGCGCAATTCTTTCTCTTCGTTTCTTCTTGCCCTGTAAAGGTCCCAACGCAATTGCATATTCATCCAAAAATCTTCACTCATTCCAAAATATCTTGCCAACCGTAACGCTGTACTTGGCGTAATTCCACGTCGCCCATTTATTATTTCATTAATTCTTTGATATGGAACATGAATCGCATTTGACAATTCACGCTGTGAAATTTTCATGGGTTCAAGAAACTCTTCCATC
>JAFGTX010000053.1 GCA_016938815.1 Clostridia bacterium
AAATAAATTAGATAATTAATGTCAAATGAATTTGGCGATTTTCTTCTTATAATCTTAAGCCTTATTGGACGCACACGAAAAGAACTTTTAATACTTTCTAGACATGTGCTATAGTGTGATTAGAAGGTATAGTTTTCGCCGGAGTGATATAAACTGTAAATAATGCGAAGTAGTTTAGCACAACCGGCAATCTTAGCAGACTTATTGGGATGAGTCTGCTTTTTCTTTTGGACGTACATTTTAATTGGGTGATCGGTGGATACTTGAATACTGATTCCAATGACTTGATAGAGGATTGCCCTGAGATAGCAATTGCCTTTCTTACTGATACCTAGATGTTTCCCATCCTTCTGACCCGATTGATAAACTAGCGGATCCAAACCGGCATAGGCAATGAGTTGACGGTTGTTTCTAAACCGTGAGAGATCTCCAAGTTCCGCAATCAAGCGTACCGCCAAGAGTGGTCCGATTCCAGGAATGCTCTTAAGCTGCTTGTAAAGCGGAAATTTCTCAACCATGACCGTCATCTGTTCAATGATGTGGTTTCGCTCTAGTGTGTAGAATTTGATCTGCTGTATGAATAATCTCAAGATTTGCGTGTCCACGCTCTCAGAGGACGTTCCAGGCACACAGTTCTGACAGTAGTCCTTTAATACTTGAACGACGTACTGCGCTCTACCAGACTGGAGTCCATCCTTGATAAGACGATGCTCGATGGCATCGGAACGCTTATGAAGAATGAGCTCTGGATGCGGATAAGCCTCAAGTAGATTGAGGGTATACGTCGTATACGTATTGTCAAAATAGTCTTCAAACCGCGGGAACAGGATGTCCAGCTTCTCTTTGAAATGCACCTTGCACATGACCATCAGCTTCGTCATGGTTTGATAGCTACGATCCAGCTGAAGGAGTTCATAATACACTTCGTCAGAGTTGGGACTGAGATGTATATCCCCATCGTAAAAGAGCCTTGCCAAGGACTTGGGGTCCGCCTTATCGCTCTTGGGAATACGAATACCACTGTTCTTTCGATGCTTGGCGGCCAAGAGCGGGCTGACTTCACGCTGGGGATAATGCTTATCCTTGAGATAGCGCTTCAAGGGACGGTGGTAGATGCCTGTTGTCTCATAGATAAAGATGGGTGACCTTCCTTCCACGGTGTTCAAACGATTGTACAAGCCATCCAAGACTTTGAATCCCTCCCGATCATGAAGGATCTCAATCGGTTTTTGAACCAAGTCATCCTTGGTGGCGTACGCACAGACATGACTTTTGCCTTTGGATACGTCGATTGCGATACAGGCTTGTGTGCTGTTCATCGCACAACTCCTTTCCGGCATGCTTGACGACAGGTTGCGTCCTCTCTCCATCCTTCGTTCTATTTTCGTGTGTGATGTAGGGTCATCTAGGATGCCCGAATTAGATTTAAGTAGATTCAAAAGGACGGAAGAGGATGGAATCATTTTATTTAACGCAATCTTTAAACAGTAAAGTCGCTAAAGACACACTTATTTTTCATCCTCAACCACGTCTTCATGCCTAAAACAAAAGGTCAGAAGAATCACCCGTTCTTCCGACCAAATCGAGATGTCGTTCCATTTATGAAGCAAATGGAGAAACAAAGAGTCAAAGCCCTACGGTGACGTCCATCTCA
>JAFGTX010000326.1 GCA_016938815.1 Clostridia bacterium
GCCAAAGCCCACATCGCACGACACAATCTTATCAAAGCACAACTCAATGACAAAATAAATGATATTTTCTCAAGAAAGACAACCGCTCTAGATGTCGCTGGTCTTTACAACTTCTTGACGGAGTGGCTTAGCAAGCATATCATAGATGAAGATCAAAATTATAAATCGGCATTAAAAGACTTTCACGACATTTAAAATTATAATATAAAAAGCGTTCTGAAAATCAGAACGCTTTTCTTATTTTTACTTTTATTGCTTAATCGAATAATCTGTGCACAAATAATCCAGATCTCAACTTAGGCTCGAACCAAGTTGATTTTGGAGGCATTACTTCGCCAGCATCTGCAACACCAATTAAGTCTTCCATTGTTGTTGGGTACATAGAGAATGCAAGTACGCAGTCGTCTTCACATCTTTCTTCTAAGGCTTTAAGACCTCTGATACCGCCGACAAAGTCGATTCTATCGTTTGTTCTTGGGTTATCAATACCTAGGATTGGCGCTAATAAATTCTCTTGAAGAATAGAAGCGTCTAATCTCAATACTGGATCTGCATCATTCCAAGTGCCTGGTTTCGCAGTAATTACGTACCACTTTTTGTCAAGATACATACCAAATGTTTGTTTAGACATTGGTCTGTAAGGTTCAGTACCTTCTGCTTCAACAATGTCAAACTTCTCAGCAACTTTTGCCATGAACTCTGCACTTGTATGACCATTTAAATCTAAGAGCACTCTGTTGTAATCCATGATAAAAAGGTCTTCATCAGGGAAAATTACAGACATAAAGAAGTTGAATTCCTCTTCACCAGTGTAGTTAGGGAATTGCTCTCTTCTCTTAAGACCTACTTTTACAGAAGAAGCTGATCTGTGGTGACCATCCGCAATATAAAGGTAATTAACGCCAGCAAATAATTTTTGTAACGCTTCTACGATAGCTGCATCGTCAATTGTCCATACGATATGCGTAATTTCATCTTCAGAAGTGAAGTTGTAAACCGGCATATGGAATTTAATCCAGTCGTTTACGATTGTGTTGATTTCGTCATTTTTTCTGTAAGTCAAGAAGATTGGCGCTGTGTTTGCGTCACAGTAATCAAAGTTCTTGATTCTATCTTCTTCTTTTTGAGGTCTTGTAAACTCATGTTTTTTGATTGTGTCGTTCATGTATTCGTCGATTGAAGTACAACCAACGATACCAGTTTGAACTCTACCATTCATGATTTGTCTATAGATGTAGTATTTAGCTTGATCGTCTTGAACCAAGATACCGTCTGAGATAAATTTATCAAGATTTCTTCTAGCAGTCTCATACACTGTAGTATCGTACATACTTACAGAATCATCTACGTCCATTTCTGGTCTTACTACGTGTAAGAAAGAAATGTCATTACCTTTGGCCATTTCTTTGGCTTCTACTCTATTCATAACGTCGTATGGAAGTGACGCTACTTTTTCAACTAAATCTTCTTTCGGTCTAATGCCTTTAAAAGGTCTTACTATTGCCATCTATATTCCTCCTTATTCTTCAAAGAAACTCAACACAGTTCTATAAGTTTCAACACCGATTCTCTTTTGAGCTTCAGCAGTTGAAGCACCGATATGTGGTGTCGCTGATACATTTGGATGGTTAATCAACTCTTCGTTTAAAGTTGGCTCTTGCTCGAATACGTCAAGTGCAGCACCTGCAACTTTTCCGCTATTCAATGCTTTAAGAAGCGCCTTTTCACAAACAACGCCACCTCTTGCCGCATTCACAATTCTCACGCCATCTTTCATAGCAGCAAACTGCTCTTCGCCAAGTGTAGGTCCCATTTCCTTAATGAAAGGAATGTGTAATGAAATATAATCTGATTCAGAAAGCAACTCATCCATTTCAACGAACTTGAACTCATCAAAGCCTTCAAGTTTGCCTAAATGATCAGTATAGATAACATCCATACCCAATGCTTTCGCACGTTTAGCAACTTCTCTTGCAATTCTTCCGAAACCGATAAGACCTAATGTCTTTTCGCCTAATTCAACACCACTGTATGCTTTCTTGTTCCACTCACCATTTCTCATTGTATAGTTTGAAATACCGATGAATCTTGAAATCGCAAACATATGACCAATTGTCAATTCAGCTACAGAAGCAGAACTTGAGTTAGGTGTATTGCGTACAGCAATGCCTTTTTCTTCAGCATAAACATGGTCGATATTATCGATACCAACGCCTGCTCTGATGACAAGCTTACATCTGCCACCCGCCATGACGTCGATTAATTCTTTTCTAACTTTTGTAGCCGATCTTACGATTAATGCATCAAATTCGTTAATTTTTTCTTTTAGTACATCTAACTCATAAAAAGTGGTAACTACTTCATGTCCGCAGTCACTCAAGTGTTTTACAGCAGATGCATCCATGCCGTCATTTGCTAATATTCTAAGCATAGTTTCCTCCAATTATAAACCAAGAATGTCTTCGATTTGGCCAAGTACTTCTTTAATGTCTTCCATTTGAGTTTCAGCCATATGTGCGATTCTGAATGTCTTTTCTTTCAAGTCGCCATAACCGTTAGAAATCATGAAGCCACGTTTGCCTAATTCTTTGTTTAAGTCAGCAACGCTGATGCCTTTTGTATTTTTAACAGTTGTTAATGTGTTAGAAGCGTATTTTTCGTCTGCTAACATATCAAAGTTCTTTTTCGCCCATTCTCTAACTTCTTTAGCCATTGCTAAATGTCTGTCGAATCTATTGTCTAAGCCTTCTTCCAACATTTTTGACAATTGGTAGTCAAGAGCGAACATGTGCTCTAATGATGGTGTTGAAGGGTATTGGTGATCTTTCTTGTCTGAGTATTTAGAGATTTCAAGTAGGTCAAAGTATAAACCTCTGAACTCAACTTGCTCAGCTGCTTTTTTAGCTTTTTCAGAGAAACTGAATACCGCCATACCTGCAGGTAAGCCTAAACATTTTTGAGTTGAAGCAATACAGATATCTACGCCCCACTCGTCAACAGGGATCTTAGCACCACCAAGTGATGATACTGTATCTAAACAGAATACAACGTCTGGGTATTTTTTAACCACTTCTGCAATTTCAGCAACTGGGTTCATGATACCTGTAGAAGTCTCATTGTGTGTTACTGTAATCAAGTCGTATTTACCAGTAGCTAACGCTTCTTCTACCATTTCAGGTGTAGTTGGTTCACCCCAAGCTGACTCGAATTTATCTGCTGGTACGTTGTTACATACAGCCATTTCATACCATCTATTACCGAAAGCACCTACAGAAAATACAGCCGCTCTTTTTCTAGTACAAGATCTAACAGCACCTTCCATAACGCCACTTCCCGAAGAAGTCGATAAAAGAATTTGGTTCTTAGTATACATTAACTGACCTAATTTTTCGCAAATTGATCTCTGAAGGTCAGAAGCATCCTTTGTTCTATGTCCGATCATTGGCGTAGCCATTTTTTGTAGTACGTCTTCAGCAACGTCTACAGGTCCTGGAATAAATAAACGTTTGTGCATATAACACCCTCCTAATAATTGAATGATTGATTCAAAATAATCTATTACATCATACCACTTTTACCCCTGAACTAACAATAAAAAAAGGAAATTTTGTGACTAAGATTTTAATGTGTTTTAATTAATTTGCAAATAATTAATTGATTTTTACTTTTTTCTATGAAAACGTTATCCCTATTTTCTTTAAATATTTAAAAATAAAAAAAGGAAACCCGTAGGTTTCCTAAACTTTTTTAGCTATACTGATTAAAGTTTTACTTTAGCCAAAACTTCAGCTTCTCTTGCTTGTGATTTTTTCTCAAGCGTAGCGATTTTTTCTTTCATTTCTGCTACAAAGGCTTCATCTTTGATAGAGCCAATGTTGATTTTAACATTTAACAAAGCACTTAAAACCGCTGTTCTACTCATCATAGCCGCTACCGCACCGTCTGTAACAGCATTTGGATTACCTTTTTCAACAACTACTTCCGCTAAATCCATGATTTGCATAGCAAGTTCCGCTGTTTGCATTGGTACTGATGCTGCATATTTGTACTCGCTTTGGATTTTTTCAGTTCTAGCAGCTTTTTCTTCATCTGTTTCTTTTGGCATTTTGAATGCTTGCATAACGCCATCGAAAGAGGTTGCATCTCGATCAATCAAATCTAACAATTCTGCTTTGATTGCATCACCTTTTTTAATCACTTCTTGCATTTCCGCTTCTACTTCAGCGTATTTTTCTTTACCAACTGTTAAATTAGCAACCATTGTCGCTAATGCAACACCAAGTGCACCTGCAAGAGCAGCAATACTACCACCGCCTGGCACTGGACTGTTTGAAGCCGTTTCATTGACAAATTCTCTGACGTTTAAATTTACTAACATGATGTTAGTCCCCCTTATTTAACTTCATTTTTTGTTGTATCGTAAATCATTCTACCATCTTTTATTACTTTTTCAACCGTAGAAACACCAATGTGGTAAGTCAAGAAATGGTAAGATGGGAATTCGTGAACCACCACGTCGCCCTTCTTGCCGACATCAATACTACCAATTTGGTCCGCTCTATCAAGTGCTGCCGCACCATTGATAGTAAGCGCTGTAATCGTTTCTTCGATGCTCATATTCATATATAACGTAGCCAGTGAAATAACCAGCGGAATCGACTCTGTAAAACAGCTACCAGGGTTGAAATCCGTTGCAATTGCAACCGCACAATTGTTATCGATCATGAATCTGCCACGTGCAAAATCTGCTTTCAAGCTGAATGCTGTGCCTGGCAACAAAGTACAAACTGTACCCGCCTCACCCATTTTGATAAGGCCTTCATTAGAAGCCTGAAGCAAATGATCTGCTGACGTACAGTGTAATTCAGCAGCAAGTTCCGCACCGCCGATTCTTACGATTTCATCTGCATGCATTTTCAATTTAAAGCCCTGCTCTCTAGCCGCTTTAAGCAGTTCTCTTGATTCTTCTATCGAGAATACTTTATCTTCCGTAAAAATATCGCAGTATTCAGCCAATTTTCTTTCAGCCACTACAGGTAGCATTTCCTCGATAATATAATCGATGTAATCGCCCGAACGGCCTTTGTATTCTTTCGGAATATCATGCGCACCCATAAATGTAGATACCAAATCCAAAGAATGTTTTTCATTAAGCATTTTTGTAACTTCTAGTTGCTTCAATTCGTGTTCTAAATTAAGACCGTAACCACTTTTGCTTTCTACAGTTGTCACACCAAATCTAGCCATTGAATTAAGGCGTTTCATGCCAAGCTCAACCAACTCTTCAAAACTAGCATCACGAGTCCCATTAACTGTTTTGGCAATACCACCGCCACGTTCCATAATAGAAACATAACTGTCGCCTCTTAAACGCCACGAGAATTCTTCATCTCTATAGCCACCAAAAACAAGGTGGGTATGTGAATCTACAAAGCCCGGTGTAATGGTTTTGCCTGAACAATCCACCACATCATAACCTGTCAAATCCATACCGTTTAATACATCTTCCGTTTTACCAACCTTTTCGATAACACCATCCTTGATAACCACCGCACCGTCTTTAATGACGTGCAAGTCGCTCATCGCTTTGCCGTGTTTTTTTTCAAAACCACTGCAAGTTACCAATTCTGAAGCGTTTTTTAATACAATATTCCCCTTTGTCTTCATTGGTCCACTCCTTTACTTAATTCAAGTGTACAATCTAATGACTGCATAAATAAACGGCAATCACGAGATTACCGTTTTATTTTACTATAACATGGCCTTTCTATCTAGGCGAATTTGGAATATATTAAATCTTTTTTCGCAATGATGTCAGCATATCTGCTGTCATCTTCTCCAAGTCATACTCTGGCGAGAAATCCCACTCTGCTCTTGCCAAGCTGTCGTCCAAGCTATTGGGCCACGACATCGCTATTTTTTGTTTGACAGGATCCACTTTATAGATCATCTCGAAATCTGGGATGTGCTTTAATATTGCTCTTCTTAAATCCTCGGGTTCTATACTCATAGAAGAGATATTAAAGGCGTTCCTATGACTCAATTTTGAAGGATCCGCCTCCATCAATTTGATAATAGATGCAATGGCATCCGGCATGTACATCATATCCATATAAGTCCCTGCAGCAATATTGCATTCAAAATACTTGCTTTTGACCGCTTCATAAAAAATATGCACCGCATAATCCGTTGTGCCGCCACCCGGAAGTGCCGTATTGGAAATTAAGCCCGGGAATCGTACACCTCTGGTATCAACCCCGTATTTTAGGAAGTAATAATCACAAAGGAGTTCACCACTCACTTTGGATACCCCATATATGGTCGATGGTCGTTGTATCGTATCCTGTGGTGTATTGTCTGCAGGTGTCGTTGGCCCAAAAGCCGCAATGGAGCTTGGTGTAAAAATAGAAGCACCCGAGATTCTGCCTACTTCAAGCACATTATACAAGCCATTCATATTGACATCCCACAATTTTTGAGGGTATTTTTCTCCAACTGCCGATAATAAAGCCGCCAAATGTATGATGGTATCCACTTGGTATTTTTTTACAACGTTTAATAGTTGATTGCCGTTGGTAACATCGACAACTTCCAACACACCATCAATCAATTCTTCCTTGACGCTATGCTCCAAACCACTGACAACAACATTATCAAAACCATAGAGTTCTTGAAGAACTTGTGATAATTCCGTCCCAATTTGACCGAAGGCACCTGTAATCAATATTTTTCTCATAGATAACACCTCCTATAGTATTTATATCCTGTTTTAAAGATTTCTAACGGCAGACGAACCATAAATACCAGAGAAGCAAACATAAAAAAAACAGCTACCAAAGGCAACTGCTTTCTGTTCGTTATTTTCTTTTAGAATTCTGCGTTTCTTACTGTACGTGGGAACGGAATAACGTCTCTGATATTTGCCATACCTGTCATGTACATAATCATACGCTCAAAGCCAAGCCCGAATCCAGCGTGTTTCGTACCGCCAAACTTTCTAAGTTCCAAATACCACCAGTAATCGTCTGTATGCATACCCATCTCTTCAATTCTGCTTTCAAGAACGTCAAGACGTTCTTCCCTTTGAGAGCCACCGATCAACTCACCAACGCCCGGTACCAATAAGTCCATAGCCGCTACTGTTTTTTGATCTTCATTCAATCTCATATAGAATGCTTTGATTTCTTTTGGATAGTCTGTTACAAACACAGGTTTATTAAATACTTTTTCCGTAATATATCTTTCATGCTCAGTTTGAAGGTCAATACCCCATTCAACCGGATATTCAAATTCCACTTTTGCTTCTTTGAGCAATTCAACCGCTTTTGTGTAAGTAATTCTTTCGAAATCTGAATTTAAAAGGTGATTTAATCTTTCTTTCAAGCCTTTGTCTATTCTATCATTGAAGAAATCAATTTCTTCAGGACATTCGTCCATAACGTACTTCACGATATAACGTACCATTTCTTCTGCTAGGTCCATGTTGTCATTGATATCCGCGAAAGCGATTTCAGGCTCTACCATCCAGAATTCAGCAGCGTGTCGCGCTGTATTTGAATTTTCCGCTCTGAATGTCGGACCAAAAGTATAAATATTTCTAAATGCCATACAGAAAGTTTCACCCGCTAGCTGACCGCTTACTGTAAGATTTGTCTCTTTTCCGAAAAAGTCTCTCGTCTGATCAATAGCACCTTCTTCTGTTCTTGGAATATTATTCAAGTCCAGTGTCGTTACTCGGAACATTTCACCAGCACCTTCACAGTCACTGCCTGTGATGATTGGTGTATGTGCATATACATAACCTTTTTCCTGATAGAACTTGTGGATTGCATAAGCAAGTACCGATCTAACTCTAAATACCGCTGAAAACGTATTAGAACGTGCTCTTAAATGGGCAATGGTTCTAAGGTATTCAAATGTATGTCTTTTCTTTTGTAATGGATACGAAGGATCCGATGCACCTTCCAAAACAATTTCTGTCGCCTTAAGTTCGAATGCTTGCTTCGCATCTGGTGTGATTACCAATGTACCTTTTACAATGATCGAAGTTGCAATCGTATACTTTGATACCTCGTCAAAATTCGCAAGGCCTTCTTCAAAAACAACTTGAATATTGTTAAAAAATGTACCGTCGTTTAATTCTATAAATCCAAAATTCTTTGATGCTCTAAGGGTTCTGATCCAGCCACTCACAACTATTTCTTTATCAGCAAACGCTTCTGGGTTTCTGAATATCTCCTTGACATATGTCGCTTTCATATTGTCCCTCCTACTTTTCCTTTATTTTATACTCTATAAATATATTTTATTTGGGTATTAAATACCTGTTCTCTAATTTGGAGCGTCTATGTATTATAGCATATTTTAAGATTTTTTTGAATGTTATTTAGAATTCTAACACCGCTTAATATGCTATAATGACTCTATACATTATATGTTTTGGGGTGAAATATATCATGATTTATTACATTTTGAATTCTTTGACATTGAAACTAATTCTTTTAAGTAGTTTCGCCGTTTTTTTCTACACGATTTACGATCGGCATATTTTTTATCGGCATAAGATCTTAGGTACCGCTTTCCTATCCTTGCTGGTGATTACAGGCTTTGGCAATACTTTTTCAACCAATGCCACCTTTAATGAAATTGTGCTCTTCAGCAACTATACATTTGCCATAGCAATGCTTATCGCAACTGTTTCCATGCATCTTAATTCCGATAAACATTACCACTACCTGAACTACTACTTGCCATTTGTTGGCTTACTCATCATGAATCGATTCGAGGGCAAATATCTCGAACCACTAGGAATGCCAATTCCAATTACCATCATGGTGGTTTGTTTGATTATCTCACTATTTTTGTTGATCAAGTCAGAGGTGGAAGATTTATGGAAATATGTTGGCCTTATCTTTATCGGTATCTTAGCAACGTCCTTTAAAAACATAGACGAATTTCTTTTCTTAGGTAACTTTTTATACATCGCAGGAAGCATTGGTCTTTTGAAACGTTTTAAAGAACTCAGCGAAAAGAATTATAGCATGCAGGTTAACGAAATTTCCTCACTGAAAGATAATTTCGAGTATGAAGTCAAAAAACATGCTGCCGAAAGAACATTTTACATGGAGTTGCAGAAAGAGAAAATTGCCGAGAAAACCCGCGTCGATAATCTAACGCGTGTACTGAACAAGGGTGGCCTAGTTTACGAATTTACTTCCCTAGTTGGGAAAAATAAAAAGTTTTCTATTCTCATGTTCGATATTGATAATTTTAAGAGTGTTAACGATACCTATGGTCATATTGTAGGTGATAAATGCTTGAAGCAGCTCGCATTAACAGCGACAACAACTGTACGTAAGTCCGATATCGTCGGTCGGTATGGCGGTGATGAATTCATTATCATTTTACCTCAATCCGGTCCAGCTGACGCTTTAAAAATCGCCGAGTCGTTCAGAAAAGCTGTTGAGAAAACGCATAATCCTCATTTTACCATTTCTATCGGTATCGCTACTTATCCATGGGATGGCGAGAATATGACCGAGCTCATAGAAAGTGCTGATAAAGGACTCTATGAATCCAAACAAAAAGGACGTAACTGTATTTCTTACGTAGGAAACGTCCCTCTTGAAACTGAATAACTTGAAAAAAACATGCCCCTCGAAATCTATATAAGTTCGAGGGGCATGTTAACATTTTCTACTATTCACTTTGATTTTCGCTTACAAGCGTTTTATCAAATAGCGTATCGTATTCGATATAAACGCGATACGGAGTAATAACTGCCGTGATTAATTTGTCTTCAATAACGCCTTCCCACTCATCCGTCACCTTAGCCTCTTGATTGCCGAGTAAATACTGCATCTTACTAATAAACTCTTCAGCATTGGCTTCATCGTCGAAATATGCCTTGGCAAAGTAGTTCAGCGGCTCACTGTATGCATATATCTTGCTGTGGAAGATCAATGACACATGCCCTTGATCCGTAGCTTGCATACTCACCACATTGACGTTGCCTTTTTTTATCTCAACAAAGGTGCCCTTTCCAAATGTGTTCGAGTAATCATTTTTAAATACATTATAAGTCGATGTCAGTTTATTACTCAAGAATCCATCGACACGTTCAAGCACCGACAAACCGTCTGCCTGGTTGACAATCGTCTTCGAAAGATCAATTTGTTTCAACTTATCCTCATCAATGATTTCTTTTCTGAGTATTTCCGTCTTTGCATCCTCGACTTCTTGATTCGCCACATCGAGTTGGACTTCAAGGTCGTCAACTTTAGCCTCCAACTCCAGTTCATGTTCATATTGACTTAAAATAGCCTTTGCAACTTCCTCCGTTAACGGCGTCTTTTCAAGACCTAGGCGTCTGAATATACTCTTTATCTGAGTCTTAGGCACAATTTCACTTTCTAGAGATTCAATCGAAAAACCCTCTAATGCAAGCTCTGGAGTTTTACTATCCAGATATCCCTTCAATACAAAACCACCCGCACCTAGAGCACCTAAAAGCACAACGCTGGCAGCAACAATTGCAATTTTCTTTTTACCGCCATTGTCTTCGCCTTCTTTTTCAGCTTTAACTTTCTCTTCTTTTTTCTTCTTCGATTTTTTCTTCTTTTCTTTCTTCGCTTTCCCTTTCTTTTTGTCCGGTTCCGCTACTTCTTCTACCTCTTCCTCCAAATCCAATTCCGACGTAACTTCTTGTTCTTCCGACTCTTCCTGACCAAACAGATCATCTAAATCCAACTCACCAAGACCATCTGCATCCTCGGATGATTCTGTTTCTCCCCCAATTGCCAGTTCTCCATCAAAAACGACTTCCATATCACGACCTACAACCGTGTCATCACCAACATCTTCAGACAAAATATCATTAATCTCATTTTGACTAAGAGTCGCGTGTGATCCCCCTGGTTCCTTGGACTCCTCCTCAGTATTTGCGTCGTTAAAAAGCGCTGCAATTTCTTCATCACTCAAACCACTATCGTCACTGGTCGGCGTTTCAAGTTGATCTGCTGCTGTTTCAATCGTCTCTGCCATCTCTTCAATGGCCTCTGATATGTTAATATGTCCCTCAGGTTCCTCTTCAAGTTCGGATTCTTCAGCTGCAAACTCTTCTGATTCACTTTCTTGATCAGCAAATAGTGCCGCAATTTCATCTGCACTCAAGGCTTTATTAGGATCTGCTGATTCTGGCTCTGCTTCTGCTTCGCCCTCTTGTTCAGCAAATAAGGC
>JAFGTX010000327.1 GCA_016938815.1 Clostridia bacterium
AATCAAAAAAGTGTGACTGTATCTAAACTTTCCAAAGAATTCAATGTCACAGAAGAAACTATCCGAAAAGATCTGCAACTTCTAGAAAACGAAGGCATCTTAAAGCGTATCTACGGTGGTGCCTACGTTGAAGAATCCGTTCAAGGCGACGTGGACGTCAACTTGAGAGAAAATATTCTAGTAAAAGACAAAGAAATCATCGCAGAAAAATGTGTCCCTTTTGTCAAGGATGGTGATAGTATTTTTCTCGATGCATCGACGACCTCTTATTACATTGCATCTAAAATTATGAGCCACAACATCACACTCATAACGAACTCGCTGAAAATAGCCTCGCTTGTAGCAAACTCCGATACAGTGAAACTACTCTTGATTGGCGGCATCTACGATAAACGATCTATGAGTTTTCTTGGAAAAAACGCAGAAAACGATATTCAGAAATACTTTGTCGATAAGGCTTTCGTCTCTTGCCGATCGGTCCATTTGGATTTTGGCATCACGGATTCCAATGAGCAGCAGGCCGAGATCAGAAAAATAGCATTCAAGCATTCTCACCAAACTTTTCTGGTCGTCGACCATACAAAGTTTAACAAAACCAGTTTCTCCTTCATCGCCGATTTAAGCGATATTGATGAAATCGTCACGAACCAACCGCTTTCAGAAGCATGGGTTGACCGATTAAAACAAGAAGGCATCAATATAACAGCACCATAAGCATTTGTATTTGCACAACCAATAAAAACCAGCATTTTTCAAAATGAAAAAGCTGGTTTTTATTTCCCCATTAAGGTAAATTTCTATGATGATAAAAAACATTTTTAAACAACTTAATAATCACCCTTTAGAAATCAGAATTTTGATAATTGCTTCAGCTAGTGGCATCCATTACGCTTTACTACGCCATCATCAAGAAAAAGTACAGGCCACCGGCTTATTTTGCGCTCTTGTCGATTGTCGCATACATACTCTTGGCCTTTGAGCATCTTTCTCCAGCATGTATCATCCCTTATAAAAATACCGTAACCCGTTCTATAGATATCGGCTTTTCTTTTACCATTGGGCGTATTGGTGGTGAAGAATTTTTGATTGTATTGCCCGACACCAATGCGGCGGACGCCTTCAGGAAAGCAGATATTTTGAGAAAAGACATCGAATCACTGACGTGGCAAAACAGCGATATATCAGTTGATAACCGATCCAAGTATCCGTTTGACAAGACTCACATAGGGTAAATTTAAGGCATAAGCATTTGGTGACTATGAGAGAAAGGAATTCAACTTATGAACTGGCAATTAAAATATCCTGATTACTTACTTATTCCATCCACCGACTCGAAGACCCATTTTTTCGGTGGCAATCAATCTTGGTTCAGCCGATATTGGCAAAAGGAAGCAGGATGCGGTCCTACTTGCGCCGCAACGATTCTATCCTATTTGTCCAGAAGTAAACCTGAATTCGAAAACCTTTATCAATACGACCACTACAACCGCAAGGCATTCATTAAGCATATGGATCAGGTCTACCGCTATGTGACTCCCGGCATTTGGGGCATCCATAAGACACACGTATTTATTAACGGCGTCCTAGACTATGCCGCAAGCCTCGGTTTTCACTTAATCGTTCACAGTCTGATTCTGCATCCCAAGACGCTCAATGAACGTTCGACCGATACCTTACTGTCCTTTGTGGAAGAAGCCTTCAACTGTGATTCACCCATCGCATTTTTGAACTTGGACGTCGGCGAAGCCAAGCGGCTCCAGCCATGGCACTGGATCACCATCACCCGTGTCTATCTGGAAGACGGTCAGGTTATGGCAGACGCTTCCGATGAGGGTGTTAAAAGAACCTTCAATCTAGGACTATGGTATCTGACGGCGAAAAAGCACGGTGGCTTGATTTACTTTAGTTAGTTGATTCGTTCATATAAACTAAAAAAACGATGACTTATTCCGTCATCGTTTTTTGAATCATTTCAAACGTAGGTACACCTCCTACTAAAATTCCATTCTGCCAACCTTCACAGATTCCAGTGCCTTTAACTTGGCTTCCAACTCATTAATCATCTTACCGAAGTCAGGAAAGAACTCTAGTATGATCAATCCCGAAGTAGCACATCCACCTGGGTCATGCATTCCCAAACGCATTTTGATGCAGCAGCCGTACTCTGTTAATAAGGATTGAACTTTGAGTGCGTCCTCTTCACGGTTATTGATTTCAATACCTAATATAACTCTCATATATACCTCCCAAATTAGATTTTAAATATTTCTGTAGTGCTTATACCCAATGAAAAGTAGATAAAAAGCATTATTCTACTTTGAATGTGATTTTGAGCTTCGATTTTGTAGTAAAATAATAAGGAAAAAGAAAATTCGAGGAGAACTCTATTGATCAGATTTTTTAAGCAAGGAATGGACTTTAAATGTATCGCTAGCAAATGTACAGATAGTTGCTGTACTGGCTGGGATATCACCTTCGATAAAACCACATATGAGCATTTATCAAAAGACCCATGCTTCAAAGAGACTATGGCTGATTTTGCATATAGCAACGACACCACATCCAGACCCAATATCAACTATGGTATTATAAGCTGTGAAAAAGATGAGCGTTGCCCATTCTTAGATACAGACGATTTATGTACGATACAAAAAAAAAAGGGAGAAGATGCCCTTTCAAACGTGTGCGCCCTCTATCCTAGATACTACAATACTGTCGATGGTATCTACGAAGAAAGTCTTTCTCTCGCCTGCATTGAGGCGACTGAGAAGCTGTTGTTTAGAAGTCCTCTAGAACTTGTCGAAATAGATAGGTCACCCAAAAGAGACCTTGTCATAGCTACTATGGAAACCCAAAACCATGATGATAATACTTCAGATATGAATTGCCTCTATGAATTTAGAAAGCATGTTTTTGAACTCCTTAAAAATCCCCTCTATACTTTCAACGAAAAACTTGGCATGCTGCTGATATTTCATGAATACATTGAAACCATCGATAAACAGAAGCTTAAACTAGCACTAGAAAACCATGACTTTGGTGATAAGAAAATAAACCTAGGCATTGATGAAAATACCCACGGGAAACTCTTAGATTTCCTAAAAAAAGTCGGACAATCAGGGCACAATGAACTGGATACTTTAATCACTAAATGCCTCGAAGATTCTGACTATCATGGACTACAACTGGATAAACTCCCTAGTATTGATGGGGTCATGTCCAATTATTTAATCCATCAAATGTTCAAAGAACTTTACCCATTCATTAACATGCATAATAAAATGGACGCTTTTCAGTATCTACTAAAAAAAGTACAAATTCTTAGATTACTCATTGCTTATGATGGGCACTTCGATGATCAAAGTGTGGCTAGGATGATTCAAATGTATTCAAAAGGACTAGAGCATCATGCTGTCTTTCATTACGAACTTGAAGATTTAAAACTATAGAACAATAATTAAGGCCACCAATTCATCTTGGTGGCTTCTTCTATTTTTTTCACTTACATCCCTATAGTGCGCATCACAGCAGTCAATATACCTCCAGTGACTCTCACCCTCTTTAATGTGATAATACACCTGCACTGACAAGCATGTTGGTTGCTATAAATAAAAGTGGTAAAGAAAGAGCGGTTCTAAAAACAAAGACTTTAATCACATCCCAGAAATTCAAACCAATTTTACTTTTAACAAGAACCATGCCCGTTTCAGACATAAATACCAGTTGTGTAAAGGCTAAAACGCCGATTAAGAATCTTGCTGATTCCGAAAGTGACTCACCAATAAAAAGTGCCGGCAAATACATATCCGCAAAACCAACAACAGCAGCAGGCGCCATCATTTTAGACACTTCCGCCGTATAGCCTGCTAGTTTAAAGATTGGAATTAGGGGTGCGCTTATGATTGCAAAGAAATTGGTGTACTCTGCGATGATTAAAGAAAATGTACCCACCAACATAATGATAGGCAGAAAGCCAACATACACGTTAACAACGCCCTTTAAGGCATCTTTAAAGGCTTTAAGCAAACTGGCATCTTCTGCAGTTTTAATTGCTTCTGAATAAGCATGAGCTAAAGTGGATTGATCCTCAGGACATTGAATAACGTTAGGTGCAGCACCTTCAAAATAAGCTGTATTAAATTTTTTAAGTGGCATTTTCGATGTAATTATAGCAAGAATAACCGTAATCAGTGCAATAGTCCCATAAAAAATTGGGAAGATGTTTGAAAACCCTAGCTCTTCGGCAACAGCAGAGGCAAAAGCAATGCCGACAATCGAAAAACTGGTGGCGATGATATAAGCCTCTCGTTTGTTATAATAGCCCCTTTGATACTGTGTATCTGTAACAACAATACCAATAGTACCATCCCCTACAAAAGATGCGATGGCATCTACCGCCGAATAGCCTGGAACATTAAATAACTTATTGACTAAAGGCCCAAAGAGAATACCTATGAATTCTACAGATCCAAAGTGAGTCAATAGCGGTAACATCAGTAGTCCAACAAAGAATGTAATGTACAAAGTCGTTAATAAACCACCATTGCCAGCCATGACGCCACCTGTATTGGGGTTCAGAATCATATTAGCCCACCCTGATCCTTCAAACCAATTGGAAAGCACCATAATGTATAAAAATGAGCCTATAACTCTTAGTATTTGATTTGGCAATGAACATTTGAAAACCCTATTCCAAAATTCTTTTTTTACAGTAATCCAATTAAACAGGAGTGTCCCAATAATGACAATCCATGCACAAAGCATTGTAAAATCAATAAATAGTTCAAGATAATTGCCTGTAATCCATGTAATGATATGTGAAATCGCAATCTTTTCTTCCCCCATAAGATTAAACGGGACTAGGAAAAAGATAAATCCTATGAATGATAATAAAATAAACTTATACTTAGCCAAGTGTATAAACCTCCATTTTTTTATAAAATTACAACTTGCTTAGTATAGCATGAGTTTTTAAGGCAAACAATATCCATACATAATTATGAATAAAAATACATATTCATGATTCTTTGAAAATAAAAAAACACCACGATTACTTTACCGTGGTGTTCTTAAAACATATATCGATTAATAACAGCATTCTCTAAGGCACAGTAGACTCTTTTAATATCTACGCTAATATCTTCAGGCAGCGATTGATCCGTTACGGTTTTTCGATAAACTTATTTCTCCATGCCGCTAATTCCTTGCCTTTTTCGTCAACTACAATAAGTTCAATGCTTGCTTGAATGTAATCTTGCTTGAAATCAGGCACTTGAATCTCATGGTTGTTAATCCAATCAAATGCTGTCCTCACACCATCAATCATAAGTGTCATTCCCTCATGAAAGTTATCCGCCTTTATAATTAACGACTCACCTTCAGTCGTTACACCCGATACTCTGATTTCTTTATAATATTCATTAAACCGGTCATTGTCTTCAACGACCCATCGACCATCTGCCTCAAAAGATTGATCGGTTAATACCATATCCTGATAGTTTTTAAAAAGGGCGAATAAAGTCTTAGAGTCCACAATCCCGAGTTCTGTGACTTCTTTTCCTTGTGAATCCAGTACCCATTCCGGTGCAATAACCGGATAATTTTCCAAAATGCATAACAGAAACTCATAATACTTTGGCATCTGTAAATTCGCTGCTTTTAAAATAAAGGGGCCAATGTAATTCATGTTCATCAATGGTATTTCCCTATCACTTAAACCCAACTCATAATTTGACCAAAGTAAAAAGGGCACCGAATAATAGGGTCTTTGCTTTTCCAGTTGCATATTGATCGAATCGCTTGTAAAGCCATACTCTTCATAGACCTTGTTCCCTTGACCTAAGTAGGGTAGATGATCTCCGAAAAAGAGAACAATTGTCTCTTCATCACTCGCCTTCAGTTGATCAATCAAATCTCCCAATGCCTTATCAGCATCATACACGCCTTGTACATATGTGTTTAGGATTTGCTCAGAGACACGGTCCTTTGCATTCGTCACTTGAACATCTACTTGCGCCTCATTCTGATAGCGATCATCTTCATAAGGACCATGATTTTGCATGGTGATGGCATAAATAAAATCCGATTCCTCGGTGCTGTCCAAAACTTTGAGTATCTCACGATTAACCGTTTGATCCGAAATATAAAACCCTTTATAGGCCGGTTCCTCCATCAACTCTATCCCTAAGTAGCGGTCAAAGCCAAAATCCTCATAGACGGTATCTCTTTGATAATACCAATTCATATTGGGATGGATTGCCGTACTGACGTAGCCTTGATTATGAAGCACACTTGCTAGAGACATGACTGGATTCTTCACTTTTTCCGTGTACATAAGAGAAGTATTGGCATAAAAGCTCGAGTTAATCCCCGTCAAAACCTGAAATTCACTATTACACGTGCCACCTGCAAAGACTGGCGATAATAAAAATCCTGAAGTGCCTTCCTTGGAGAACGCCTCATAATGAGATACTGGATTCGCTGTGAACTCTATCCCATCCAGTAATTTAGGATTCCAAAATGATTCACTCATGACAATCACAATATTAGGCTTTGCATCATCATTTGGCAAAGACGGCTCCTTTTGATCTTTTATATTGCGCTTCATATAAGCATCAATGTTATATTTTTCATCTGCGAGGTCTAGGTTCACCTCTTCTTTAACTAAAATATTAGACGCAAAATAATAGATGTAGCCCTCTTGACTGTAGCTTTGCGCATCACTCGAAACAATAATACCCGTCAACAGAAGACCCACTGGTAATACCTTCATCGGATTCATAGTCAACTTAAAATGTTCTTTCTGGACCTTCTTAAGGATGGCTGCCAGTACAACTATTTGTAAAAGAAGGGACAGACTTAACACCGTCACCATCTTCTCATTGAAAACGTTGTGCCAAATGACCATCAGCTCATCTATCAAAGTAAAGTCCTTGGGTATAAAAACAGATTTTCGGATATCATACTTGAAGTAATTAATACAAGCTATCCATAAAAAAAGTGTGCTGCCCATCAAATGACCATATAAGCGATTGCTCAATCGAGTAAATAACATGAACACAAG
>JAFGTX010000054.1 GCA_016938815.1 Clostridia bacterium
CATATGGAGTTTTATATGAAATTACCACGCAACAAAAAAGAAGCATCTCTGTTTCTGTTGGTCATATCTATTCTTTCAGTAAATATCATTGGACCATTGGTTACCTTTTATGAATTGGGTTTTAATTTGGCGGTATGGAAGATGGCGATAAAAATAATTCCATTCATCTGGTTGAGTGTGGTTTCCCTTGTTCTGATTACACATAAACCAGCAGGATTGCTTACGTCATTGATTGTAGAAAAGGAGGATAGCTTTGGTGCACAGATCACTTTAAACATATTATGCACTGTATTTTTGATGTTTATTTTTATGACGCTGATCGGTGGCTGGATTGGAGCAGGGCAAATTCGCTTAGACCATATTCAAACGTTCTTTTTAAAATGGCCACGTAATTTTACCATCTCATTGGCTGTCGAATTGCTCCTAGCACAACCAATCGCTAGACTAATGATTCTAAAATGGCATCATTTGAAAGATAAGAACGAGGAATACAGGCAATGTGTCGACTTATAATCTAGCTACAAACAAAGATATGATGCCGTATGGAGTTATAGAAAATACTTATAGTAAAAATAAATCCCTTAAATTGGATTGTAGATAGGGTATGATAAAGATACCTTTGAAAATATCTAATGAGGAGGGGACTATTTTGAAGCATATTCTAATTATAGGTGGTGGCCCAGGAGGCTATGTAGGCGCAATAAGAGCATCACAGCTGGGTGCCAAAGTAACGCTCGTGGAAAAACGGGAACTTGGTGGCACTTGCCTCAATAGGGGTTGTATACCGACTAAGGCACTTTATAAGAACGCTGAGGTAGTGAAGTCTCTTAAGGAGATGGAGAAATACGGCGTCAAGATTTCGGATTATTCTATTGATTTCGATGAGATTCAAAAGAGAAAAGAAGGTGTTGTAAATCAGCTGAGAACAGGTATTGAAAAGCTGATGAAGGATTATGGCATCACAGTTTTAAACGGAACTGCAAGCTTCAAAAATGATAAAGTCGTGTCGGTGACACTGAATGATGGGCAAAGCATGGATTTAGAAGCGGATCACATCATCATAGCGACTGGATCGGATACTTTTGTACCCTCTGTCCCAGGGATAGAATCAGAGGGTGTGATTACCAGCGATGACCTTCTTGAAATAGATAGAATACCGAAAAGTATGGTCATAGCTGGCGGTGGCGTTATAGGTCTTGAGATGGGATCTATATTCAACACACTAGGTACAGACATCACCATCGTTTCCAACAGACTCCTCAAGAGAAGTGATGGCGATATCGTTAAGAGACTCCCTTCCATTGTGAAGAAGACCGGCATCAAATTTCTCGCAAAATCTCATCTTAAGGAAGTAGAAAAAAAAGCTGATGGAAAGTTGCTTGTAAGAACGGAAGGTGAGAAAGGCGAAAATGA
>JAFGTX010000328.1 GCA_016938815.1 Clostridia bacterium
CCTAATCGTGCAACACTAGAGGCACATATTAAAGCTGGTCTTGGTGAAGTTTGGGAAGAGAATGAGTTCTGGTTTGATATGTGTGTGAATTACATTGATCCGACTGGAAAACTCGGAATCAAAAAAATGTGGGAATCTAAAAAGAACCCTGGTAAACCTGTAACAATTGCAGAGTGGTATGATGCTGCATTTGGTGACAACTTACCAAATCTCAAAGCAACAGCAACAGCAGATGCAAGATATAAAAATGCAGAATTCCCAGTCTATGAGTACATGAGAGATCATGGTGCATGGATGGAAGAGAATAATATCTACTCAGCACAAGAGCGTGAGCTTAAAGATGATGGTAAAAATTATATTTCTCATGGTCACAAATATCCTAAAGCTCATGTTCATACGGACAAGAGAACAGGTGTTATGACAGTTGAACATCATGGTAAGAAAAAATCAATCGGTATTGAGATTGATGGCAAGAAAATGGAAGGTTTCGCAACACTTGATAAGAAACTTGATTTCTTCTGTGAATGGCTTGCTGATGACTGGAAATGGCCAGAGTATGCTATTCCATTCTATCCAAGAACGCCAGATGAGAAAAAACGTATGGAGCACATCGTATCGCATGTTGATCACTCATATATGACTGAGGAGAACTCATATGCACTCAATACGGTTTTCCGTTTACCATACAATATTCACACGCGTTCTGCGAACTCTAAACACCTTATGGAGATTTCGCAAAACCATGACCCGATTTGGATCTCTACAAAAGATGCAGCACGTCAAGGTTTTAAACGCGGTGATGCAATACGTGTAAGAATTACCGATAGTGTTACAGGATTAGAGTCTGGTTATTTTGTAGCTATGGCTGTGCCTACTGAGGGAGTACTTCCTGGAACACTTGCATGTTCTCACCACGGTGGACGCTGGAAGCTAACCAATTCAGTATCAATTCCAAATGGTGTAACTGATGGAAAAGTTGATTCTCAACCAGTTGCTAGAAATATGAATGATCCAAAATTCATGGCAGCAAATGTTGGTGATGCAGGTCGTGAGGGAAGTCAAATCAAAATAGAAGATTATGATGGAACGAGTGGCATTAATGGATTTGGTGTTCCAACTGCAGAACTTCAAATGGATGGAAAAGAGGGTAAACTCAACTATGTTGAGGGAATCAAACCATTTAAGTCTGATAGATTTGCTGACTACAACAAAGATAGTGGAAATATCTGGTGGGATGGTCTAAGTGGTTCATGGCAAAATGCTGTAGCTGCAGTTCACCCAGATCCAATCTCTGGTATGCACTGTTGGCACCAAAAAGTTATTTTAGAGCCAGCACAAAAAGGCGATAAAATAGGTGATATTTATGTCAACTATGAAAATAACTTTAAAATCTACCAAGGTTGGAGAGATCAGTTGACTCGTCCTCTCAATGAGAATGATAAACTACGTCGTCCACAACATATTAAACGCCCATGGGTACCTCTATCTGATAAAGCATACGCTGTAAA
>JAFGTX010000329.1 GCA_016938815.1 Clostridia bacterium
GCTTCAATACCATGGTATCTGGCGTATCGTGTCATCGCCTTGATATTGCTCTTGATCGTCACTAGAGGCACATCTAAAATCATATCGTTGGTACCACCCATAATCACGACATGGGTCGGTTCATGGTCAATGACCATCGCCTTAAAGCGCGCCAACATACCATTGGTCGTGTCACCGCAAATACCGCTGTTAATGACCTCAATTCCCATCGACTTATGTAATTCATTGGTCCATCGCTTCGTTAGATCCATTTGATAGCCTTCCGTCAAACTATCACCTAAACATACCAGTTTCATAGTTGCCTCCTCTCGCTAGACCCGCTTCAGAAATAAATAATCTCCAATACTTACAGTGTACACTATTTTTTGCTTACATCTCTACACAAAAATAGCCGCGAATGTAAAACACCCTCGGCTATTGTCATACTATTTATTTGATGATTACTCCGTAGGTTCCCATTTACAACGAACTGGAGAAGTAATGGCATTTTCTTTTTTCAAATCTTTAAAAGCCTTGTCAATTTCTTTTCTATCTAAACCTGATAACTTCTCTACTTCGCCAGCACTTAGCGGCTTACCCTCAGATTTCATCACTTCGATTACTTTGTCCTTTACGCTCACTTGACCATCTCCTTTCTTTTGATACTTCTATCATACTAGAAGATTTCATAAGAAACAAGAGAAAATTTGAATTTTTCCATAATTGTAATCATTGCATTTTGTTTCCATCCTTTATTTCGCTTTTGTGTTTGTTGCGAAAAAACATACCTGTTATAATGAAAGAAATACTATGAATACATTTACAACAGGAGGAATTATGACTGTAAGAAAAGCAGATATCTATTTTTCAAATGACTTCAAAGGCGTTTTAGAGGTAGCAAATGGTCAAGTTGCCATCGGTGGTGAGCAAGGTACCCTTGCACCATATGATTTGCTATTTGGGGCTCTTGCATCTTGCTTATACGCTACCTTCCTAGACGTAGTGAGAAAAAAACGCATTCATTTCTACTCAGCGCACATAGAAGTGACCGGAGAAAAACAAACCACCGTGCCAACGGTATTAACATGGGTGAACACTAAGATTACGATCAAGGGCGCTGAAGCAAAAGACCAAGCGGCTTTCACAAAATCCTTTGATCTTGCAACGCAATACTGTTCCATCTATCAAACCATCAGCAAAGTGGCTGAAATGTCTTGGTCGGTTGAATTTGAAGACTAGTTTCACTTAGTTGATCTCCATCCGTAACAGGCACGTCAATCGGCGTGCAATTTGAAGTCTTATTTATGAAATTGATCTCATTACTCTCTTTTTTCAACGCCTATAGTTTTATACTCATCGGCTTGTATATCCGAAAGACGCATCGCCAATGATATCCAAGAAATCATCGGGATCCACCATTTCTTTGCTCGGGTAGGCGGTGATGAATTCATCCTTCTCTACAACCATTTGGAGGATAAAAAAGCACTTTATGACATGATCGAGCGTATTCAACATCTATTCACAGAGCCTATCACCATCGAGGATTACCCTTGTGACATTGGCATCTCGTTTGGCATCAGCCTCTTCCCAGAAGATGGCGATACTGTTCAAGTCCTGATGCATGATGCGGATCAAAAAATGTACAATAACAAACACGGCAAAAGAAGATGAACCTAAAAAATGCGCGGATCCCCTTAAGAGGACTTGCGCATTTTATGTTTAAGCGTATTGGTTAATTTTATTTATTTTCCCTTAACGCCCTTCTCCACCTGCTCAAAGGAAAACTTATCAATGGTCATCTCGATATAGGCCTCGATTTTCTCAAGGCGCTGAGCATCCTTTCCTGTAAGGACCGTATAAGCGACACCATAATAACCGGCACGTCCCGTTCTTCCGATTCGATGGACATAGTCCTCCGGCTGATCCGGCAGGTTATAGTTGATGACATGGGAAACCTGACTGATATCTAATCCTCTGGATGCTACATCCGTGGAAACGAGGTACTGGAAGCGGCCTTCCCTGAAACCAAGCATCACTTCTTCGCGCGTCGTCTGATTCAGTCCGCCGTGTAGCTTCTCCACCTCTAATCCTGCTTCCTGCAACTGATGATGCAAGCTGTCCACGCCAATCCTTGACCTGCAAAATATAATCGCCTTTGACGGTCGGTCCCTTTTGATAATCTCTAACAAATCCAAAACTTTTCGCCTGTTGGAGGATAAGATGACGTACTGGGCGATATTGTCCAGAGTCACCTTTTCCTTTGGTGCTACGATATGACTGTGTTCTTTCATATACTTCTCGGCATAATCCGATACCGTTTCATCGATGGTTGCCGAAAAGAGTAACGTTTGCTTCTCATCAGACAAATAGGAATTAATTTCTTTCACTTCCTCTAAAAATCCACCCTTGAAAAGGTTGTCTGCCTCGTCGATGACAAAAGTGTGTACTTTCGTTAAATCCAGTCGCCCCATCCTCAAGTGATGTAAAAGACGCCCTGGCGTGGCAATGATAATATCTACCTTACCCTCCAGCGCATGCATTTGAGCGCTGTAATCCTGACCGCCATAAACATTCAGTACCATGACATCGTAAAACATCTTGGCAACATCCGTGATCTGAATGGCCAGTTCCCGCGTCGGCGCAATGACCAGTACCGAAATGTGATTGCTGTCCAAATCGATCTTTTGTAAGGCAGGCAATAAAAAGGCAAGAGTCTTGCCCGTACCCGTCTGGGCCTCAGCGATCAAGTCCGTCCCCTTTGAAATCTCCGGAATCGCCAACTTCTGAATCGGTGTTGGCTCCGTGATATAATTATCTTCTAGTATTTGTGCATAAAAATGGTTGATTCCCAATTTATAAAGTGACATGTGTCCGCCTTTATATTTCATATTTTCTGTTTTTATTCTTATCTTGATACATGTTCTCATCCGCTTGTTTTACCAATTCATAGAATGAGACATCCATAGAAGTCATCATGGCCGTACCGACGGAAACCGTTGCGACAATGGATTCATAAGGCATTTCAATCCCTCGAATTTTCATCGCCAGCGCCTGTAAGGCGGATTCTTGCACCACGGAAGGCACCACCACAAGGAATTCATCACCGCCGAGTCTGACAATAAACTGATCTGTCTCAATCAGCGCTTCCATCTGTTTGATAACGCCTATGATCAGCTCATCGCCCGCATCGTGACCATAGGTGTCGTTAACCTTTTTCAGCAGATTCATATCACTGTAGATCAATCCAATCGGCAAGATGGATGGTCCGATTTTGCTTTCCCAATCCTTCAAATAGTGCTTGTTGTAAACCTGCGTTAAATTATCGTGATAGCTCAAGGATTGAAGCTCCCTCATATACAATTCTTTTTCTGTAACATCTTGTAGTAAAAAGGCATAACCGATGTGGGCCTTATGACCGACAAACATATCACTTCTTTGAATGTCGTAGATCCTACCTTCATACTCCAATTTGTCCGATACAAGAATCTCCGGACAAACCGTTTCAACGTGTCGTCCAAAAACATCCATCAAGGATAGGCTAAACACTTTTTCAGCCGTCGCATTCAGATCGTTTACGATATATTCGGCATTGGTCACAAAAACAGGCTGCCTAATCTGTTGAAACACCTGGTCCCTTGCCATAGGTCCGATATCGAATGACCAATCCAAGCGATAAGCATAATAGATAAGCAAAGCCATGACGACCGTCGAAATCGGCGTCGGATCAATCGATTTGCCGTTCAATTTAAACACATTATAAAAAGCGTTGATGATAAAAGGACACACAATCCCACTGAGCAGCATCACATACTGCATCCGATGGATCTGAGAAACTGTCATAATCCGGTTGATACAAATCAGAGCCGATATCAAACTCATCGTATACATCACCCCGGCCGCAAGATAGAAGAGCGGTCCATTTTCCGCAAGGACTATTCCCACGCCACCTTGCATCTCCACCCAAAGAGCCGTCCTAAATAGATGGTGATACCCATTCGTGGCAATCAATATCATCATCACTGCGGAAAAACTGTACAGACCGGCGATATGACGTCTCGTTAAAGAGGCACCCACATTGGAAAAATACAGGGTAAACAACAGCATATGAATAGAAAGCGTCGTCACGCCCACATATTTCAATTCGTGAAATAGAATCTTGATAAATTCATCCGTCGTACTGACGCTCACCAGCAGAGAAAAATTCCAAAAACCCGCGCTGAGTAAGGTCAAAGCTAAAAACATCCTTGCCTTGGATGGCTTTGACTTCATCAAAAAATATGAAAATAAAAGCATAATCGTACATACCGTAATGTAAATGCCTTTTAAAATCATCGTTTTCTCTCCTCGGTAACCCTTATAACATGCTGATGGCACAGTTGACTCTTAATATCTTAGCAGACTCCTAAGAAAATGCAACCACATTCCCACGCAGCATACCAGCTCTATTTATTTCAAATGGATCTCATATTCCTTAACCTTGTTATACAACTGTCGACTGCTAATCTCCAACACTCTAGCCGATTCATCCATATCAAATTCGTTTTCTTGCAGAACCATTCGAATGTGTTTCTTTTCCGCATCGGCACGCACTGATTTTAAACTCATCATATTGGCAGACATTTGATTGGATTCAAAAACGCTGTAATGCTCGATAGCCTCATAAGTCAGCGTCTCATCACCAGCCAGCACAACCAAGCGCTCGATGATATTCTTAAGCTCTCTGATATTCCCTGGGTAATCATAATTCAAGAGCACCCGCATCAAATCGTCTGAAATGCCATTAACTGCCTTACCCATATCGTCCTGCGCCTTTCTGAAGAAATGCTCCAAAAGCATAGGCAAGTCCTCTTTGCGCTCACGTAAAGGTGGAATTTCAATGATGACGGTGCTGATCCTATAAAAAAGATCCTGACGGAAACGCTTATCCATAATCTCTTGCTGCAGATTCTTATTAGTCGCCGTGATCAGCCTGAAATCCGTATGTATGGTCTTATTGCTGCCAATCCGCTCAATTTCCTTATTTTCAATATTACGCAAAATCTTCGTCTGAGTCGCCATGGGAATATCGCCGACCTCATCCAAAAACAGAGTGCCGTTGGCCGCCGCTTCAAAACGACCCTTTCTCAATTCTTTCGATCCCGTGAAAGCGCCCTTTTCATGCCCATACAATTCAGATTCCAACAGGGATTCTGAGAAAGAGTAGCAATTGACCGGCATAAAAACTTGGTCGCAGCGCTGACTGCAGTTATGGATATAACGGGCCAGTACTTCCTTGCCCACACCTGATTCTCCTAAAATAAGCACATTGGAATCCATCCCAGCCACTTTTTCGACCAGTGCTAACGTCTTTTCAAACTTAGGGGACTTAGTCTTTAGTACAAAATCGTTGAACTTACTGTGCTTCTTCAAGCGCTGATTTTCATCCGACAGCTCACGGATTTTGTGAATTTTCTTGATGTCGAAAATCAGTTCCTCCGGATTATTGCTCTTGATGAAATAGGAAAAAGCGCCCTCCTTCATAGCATCTACCGCATTTTCTACGCTAGCATGAGCAGTAATGATAATGCATTCCGTATCCATATGCTTCTCTTTTATATGCTTTAGGACATCCAAACCATTCAGACCGTTCATCATCATATCCGTGAGGACGATGTCATAGCGTTTTTCGTTGATCAAAGCGATGGCACTTTGACCGTCCTCTGCCAAATCCACGTCATAGCCGCGTTTCTTTAAAATGATTTTCAACAGAGTTCGAAACTCCGGTTCGTCGTCCACTACCAATAATTTTAATGCCTTACTCATAATCATGACTCCTTTGTTTAAATGTCAGGATGAAGGTCGTCCCTTCCCCTACCTTACTCGTCATTTTCAATGCTGCACCGATCTTCTCTGCCTCGGAATACACGATATAAAGCCCGAGTCCTGTTCCTTTTCCAACCGCTTTGGTCGTGAAGAAGGGATCGAAAATTTTTTCCTGAAGCGCCTGATCCATCCCGAGGCCACTATCTTTTACATAAAATTCGACACCCTCCGTCAACTTATCCCAGCCGATGGTGAGTTCACCACCCTCCGACATCGCATCCACCGCATTGGTAATCAAGTTGATTAGAATATGTTTAAAAGATTCCGTATTCACCGACATGACACATGGTTCCAAACAAACCACCTTCAAATCGATATGCGCTTCTTCAAATTGTTTCTTGAAGAGACGGGTTGTCTCCTGTACAAATTCCAGTAGTGACACCTCTTCGACATGGTCATTGCTCAGCCGCGAAAAATTCAATAGATTATCGATAATCTTACCCGAACGGCTCACAGAATTATCGATGGCATCCAAGGCCATTTGACGCTCTTCCTCTTCCAGAGACTCTACATCACGTAGAATGAAACTGGAATTTCGGATCACGCCCAGAGGATTGCGCAGTTCATGAGCCACCCCAGAGGCCAGTTGACCAATGGCCGCCATTTTATTGGCATGCACCATTTTCTGCTCTTCCAGCCTTTCCAAAGTCCGATCCTCCAAAATGATCAAAATCTGTGATGTCGTTTGACCATCTGGTTTTAGAGGATAAATGTCAATCTCATAGATATTGCCGTCGAACCAAGCAAACTCTTTGGCATGCCACACCGCATCCCCTTTGGCATCCGATAAGGCAAAGCTTTCTCTGAATTGATTATCGATAGCATCATTCAAGACGTCAAATATCCTGAAATGTTCAAATGGCTGACCTATCACTTCCTCTAGGTCCCTCCCTAAAAATTGGAGACACGCGCTGTTGATGTTGATCACTTTGCCCTCTTTATCAAAAACCGCCAAAAAAGTTTTCATTCCATCAAAGGTAATCTGGAGCTCATCCTTAATACTTTCCAACTCGCGTGTCCGAACAGCCACCAGATGTTTTAAACTGCTGTTCCACAAATAGATGAAATAGCCTGCGATTACCATGCCCATCATCACCAAAATGCTGCCTAGCTGAACATATGCCAGTTTATTATCTTCATAAAAAGTCGAAGACAGACCACTCCACTTATGGTTGATTTGTTCCAAAATACCTTTCTTTCTCAATTTTAAAATCGCCTTGTTCAAGATTCGAACCAACTGAGGCTGGTCTCTTGGTACCGCGATAGCACTGACTTCATCGTAAAGGGGCTCTTCTAGCAGTCTGTAAAAATCACGGTTAGCGAGTTCTTTCATATAATATAGAATCACCGGTTCATCTCCAAGAACGGCATCGACACGATTTTCCGTCAAAAGCACCATGGCATCATCTAGATTGTCCGTCATAACAAATTCAACCGACAAACCATGAGCCTGGGCTTTTTCAATCACATAATCGCCACGTTGTACCCCGATGCGTTTGCCGTTCAAATCCGCTAATGTATGTATTTCTCGATTATAACTGGTTGTTACCGCAATCCCCCTCAAGTGATAGAGCGGCATCGTAAAATAGAAATGCTTCTGCCGCTCTTCTGACGGAATCATATCACACATATCCGTCTCCGATGCCGACAAGGCCTCTAGGGCATCCTCCCAAATCATCGGCCGCGATTCTATGGGCGTATTCAACTCCAAAGCGATGGCGCTGATGTAATCCACTACCAGACCGATATATCCACCTGTCTCATGGTCATAGATGCCAAGAGGCGGCTCGTTCATATTGCCACCGTATATCAGCGGTTCATGCACCTCCAAATAGAGTCGTTCACCTTCCGTCAGGCCTTGTGAAAGGCCATAGTATTCCCCTAAGTTCACGTTGTATTTTAGCCTGATAATCCGGTTCAAACTAACACCGGCAATCAAGGTCAACAAAATCAATAAAAACAGCAGCCTTTTTTTCATCCTACTCCTTATCCTCAATATATATCCTATGAACTGTCGTATAGTCACAAAAAATGGAATTAGGTTACCCTAATTCCATTATCATTCACACCCAATGATTATTCAAGCAGATTTACATGGATTCAACCGCTTCATCCTCACCTTGCGATGTTTTCTCATCTTTTAAATAGGCCACGGTCACACCCACAAAACTAAGGGCAATGACTACCAGTGGGGTTATATAATTGAATACCGCCCATTTAGCATATAAGGCCGTCGGCACGCCTAAAACACCATAGAGAAATGCACCACATGTATTCCATGGTACCAGCGGTGATGTCAATGTTCCAGAAGACTCTAGGGCATTGGACAGCGTCTTTGGATGTAGCCCCTTATCCGCATAGGCTTTTGCGTACATTCTTCCCGGTACGACGATGGAAATATATTGCTCTGGCATCGTCATATTACTGCCTAGACAAGTGGCAATCGTTAATGCAACGAGACCCTGTGCCGTTTTGACACCCCTCAATAAACGTTCTACGATAACTTCCAGCTGACCCGTTTTCTCCATGATACCACCAAACATCATGGCAATGATCGTCAGTGAAATGGAGTACATCATATTTTTCAAACCACCAGAGGATAGAAGACTATCTATTGATTCGACGCCAGTCTCACTAATATAGCCGCCATAGCCCGCATTCAGAATATCACCTAAGTTCGCACCCTGCATCAAAGGCGCCAGTATCGCACCTAGGACGATTCCAAGGAATATTCCCGGAATCGCGGGCATCTTCTTAGCAATGGAAACAATAACGACTACTGGTGGAATGAGCAGAATCGGTGAAATATTGAAAGCCGATTCCAAACCGCTTCTCATCGCCTCAATTGCAGAAAAATCCACATTGGCACTGTTGAATTGCATCCCTACCATGGCAAAGATACCTAAAGTGATGCCGTAAGATACGATGGTCGGTTTGATCATAAACTTCACATGAGTAAAGACGTCTGTTCCAGCCATAGCTGGCGCTAGGTTGGTCGTGTCCGATAAAGGTGACATCTTGTCACCAAAATATGACCCTGAAATGATTGCACCGGCAGCAATCGGTGCAGGTACGCCTAAACCATGCGCAATACCCATCAGTGCGATACCGATCGTCCCTGCCGTACCCCAAGCCGTACCTGTCGCCAATGAGGTAATCGGACAAATGAGAACCGTCGCCACCAAGAAAACTTTCGGCGTCAAAATCTGGAGACCATAGTAGATCATCGATGGTACGACACCTGATAATAGCCATACGCCAATCAGCACACCGATAATCGCTAAAATTACAATCGCCTGCAGTGCTTGACGAATACCGTCGAACATACTCTTTTCAATCGCCTTCCATTTAAAACCGATTTTCAAAGACATGAGCGCTGAAAAAGCTGTTCCAATCAACATCGGAATGTGTGGATCAGCGCCATAGACTGCGATTCCGACACCCATAACCATAATTAAAAAACCAAATGAAATTAGTGCTTCATAAATATAAGGCTTTCTACCTTCCATTACCTATTCCCCCTTAGAATCTGTAAAACGTCATTGTTTACTTATGGACTTACAAGCTTGTACTCCTCTATATAGCAAACCAGATGCCAAAGTAAGACTTTTCAATCAAATTAATTTTAAAGCCTGTAGTTGCAATATTTTCAGGAAATCATGGAAAACAAATTCGACTTTGTAGCCACGAATGACCATGGCGTTTTGTAATTAATTGCAAGGTTTTTTGAAATTTATTTCAAAATAGATTTTCAGATGCCACCATTTCATGTCGACTTGCAATTCTGTACAATAAAAGAAAGCTACTTTTTTATATGATAAATTTGCATACGATACTATATCCAATGCAGGAGGACTGCCATGACTGTTAAAAACCTTAGAACGGCAAAATGCTACGAGATCATTGAAGTAAAGGTCAGCGATTCCCATCCCCATGCCTATAAGCCTCATTTACATTCTCAACTTTCGATCGGCATCATAGAAAGCGGTGAGACCATTTTGACGATAGACGAGGTTGACTGCCATTTTTCTAAAGGGGACGCCGTCATCATCATGCCCTATGTGGTCCATAATTGTCAGCCCGTTGATATCACCAACTGGGCCTTCACAATGATCTATCTGGATGATACCTATAAAGACGCCTTCGAAAAGTCTCTTGGCAAGGATCTGAAAATCGGTGTCGCAAAACTTGGTCCCCAGGAATTTTCATTGATCAAAAATTTATCGAGAACATTGCTCTCAGAGCACCACGCCTTTAGCAAAGAAGTTGAGATCATCGATTGTCTTAGCACCATCATCGATTCCATTGAAGTAAAGATTGAAAAAACCTTCGATACGCATATGGACGCCATACGTGACTATATCAATGAGTATTTTCTTAAAGAACTCAGTCTCGACGACCTTGAAGCACGCTTCCATGTCGATAAATTCAAGATGATCCGAAGCTTTAAGAGACTATATAACACGACACCGAGTGCCTATCAACTACAGTTAAAGGTCGATTATGCCAAACAGCTTATGAAAACTGAAAGCGATCTGGCGAGTGTGGCACTGGCATCCGGCTTTTATGATCAGGCGCATTTTACCCGTGAATTCAAGAAAACAACAGGCATGACTCCAAAATATTATTTAACATCAATAAAGTAGGAGGTATCACCATGAAATGTGTTATGATCGTAAACGAAGACTTGCCACGGGGTATTATCGCTAATACCACCGCGGCTTTGGGTATAAGCATCGCCTCTCTTCAGGGCAATATGACGGGAAAACCTGTCGTGGATGGCAATGATAGGATTCATGAAAGCATCACCAACATACCCATCCCTATTCTGGCCTTACCTATAGACGATATGAAAGCCTTATACGACGACCTTTTAGAAAACAGCGCCGATGGCATAAAAGTGATTGGTTTTAGCGACGTTGCCCAAAAATCCCATCATTATGATGACTATGAAGCACAAATTCAGAAACTGGAAAAAGATGACATTCGCTATCTCGGTCTTTGTCTTTACGGACCGAAAATAAAAATCAACAAACTGACGGGCAGCATGAAAATACTGAGATAAGAACGGGCTCGCTCTAAAAATCAAAAAAATAATATTTTTTCCCTATTG
Organism: Clostridia bacterium; assembly: GCA_016938815.1. GTDB lineage: Bacteria > Bacillota > Clostridia > Peptostreptococcales > Acidaminobacteraceae > JAFGTX01. Next base: position 10,955 of record JAFGTX010000329.1, read on the forward strand.
ACTTTCTTTTTTGTATCTGTATAATAAATAGCAAAGATGAATATTTATACATCTTCTGTATTAAATCCAGACAAAGGAGGAATCATATGAACAGTTATTTATTACTTGAAAACGGTGTAACTTACGATTGCACAGCGGCAGAGTCTAAGAATATTCTTGGCTTATTGACTCAAACAAGCGAAGGTGTTAGCATAAGATGCTGTGCAACCGGTGAAGAGATTTTGATTTCTTCTGAATCTGGCGATTATCAAATCAATGCATCATCCATGCATAAATTGGTAAATCATACCAAATCAAAATTAAAAGCAAAAATCGTTACCGACACATTACCGCTTGAATATCACCTATATGATTTGAAAAGCGATTTCAATTAAATACAAGAAAAACTACAAAAGCTAAATTTTAGCGTAACGACTTAAAATTGTTACGCTATTTTTATGCGCATATATTGAAGAAAATTATTTTGTATGAATGATACAAAGAAATCAGAAATTTGATATAATCTACAAGTAACATTAAACGCGAGTTTTTTTATGTCATATAACTTCATATACTAAAAAATTTGCACAAGTGATCATATTATAATTTTAAAGGAGAAAACACAATGAAGAAAATCAGCATAACCCTTATTATCGCCTTGCTCTTCACCATGATGCCGATAATCAGTCCTGTAAGCTATGCAACTACAACTGAGACTTTTTCAACAATTACCATTGCATCAGGGATGAACTTTCCTATCGGCGTCATTCAAGGACCTGATGGCAAACTCTATGTTTCTGAATACATTGGTAATAAAATCCACAAAATGGATACAGACGGTTCCAATAAAACAACCTTCGATTCTGGCTTTAACCAGCCTATAGGCCTCGTCTTCGACAGCGCTGGCAACTTACTCATCGCTGAGCATGCCGGTAGAGCGGTCAAAAAAATGTCGCCAGAAGGTGTTGTCACTACGGTTAAAAGTGGCTTCCCCGGTCTTTTAACGGGTATTGCTCTCGATAGTAGTGGACGCATCTACACAGTCGACTATACTACAGGTGCAATTTATAGAATGGACCCAGATGGCTCTCACATGACTACATTGGGAAGCGTATCGACTTCTGGTGGTATCGGTATCGCTATAGATGGCGCTGACAATGTCTATGTTTCAGATCAAAGGGTCAGTAAAGTCGTTAAATTTACACCCGATGGTACAAAATCCGATTTTGCAAGCGTTTCTTGGACACCTTATGTCGCTATCGGTGCAGATGGTTATCTGTACGCGCCGACAAACAATCATACCATTGAAAAATACAATTTAGACGGCACGCACGTGAAATCATTCGCATTTGCCGACCATTCTATTTGGGGAATCTATGCCGATTCTAACGGTGGTATCTACTTCATCGACAATGTGCAAGGCACACTCAATAAACTCCTTGCCTACGCTAATGTTATCGATCAAACTCATGTGACCATAACTATGATGTACGATTTAGTCGACACTAGCGCAGATCCTAATGCCTTTACATTAACTGGTATTGCGTCAAACCCTAATATTGTAAGCGCTGTAGCAACTGATTCGAAAATCGAACTCATCCTAGATGACACTATAGAGTTTACAGATACGTCAATCAAGGTATCTTATACACCATCCGGCACCAATGACTTGATACAAGAAAATACCATGAACCCTCTAGCAGCTTTCTCTAACTTAGCGGTTAAGAATCCAATGGTCGGAATAAACAGCGTTTCTGCCTTGTCCAATATCAATGTAGATAATGCTACAGCCCTAAACGCAGTGGGCTTACCAACTTCTGTGCAAGTCAGTCTGAGCAACGGAACAACATCAAATGTTTCAATCAGCGCATGGGATAATGGCTCGCCAACTTACAACCCAACTCAAGCTGGCACTTATACATTTAAAGGAACACTATCTTTAGACGCCAGTATACACAATCCTGAAAATAAACAAGCAACCGTGAATGTAATTGTTGCTGAGCCTGTTTTGCCGATAGTTACAACGGCTGGTGCAACACAAGTGATCAGCGTGCCTAACGGTACTGATTTAAGCGAAGTTAACTTGCCCACAACGGTTTCTATTGGTTTAAACGATAGCACCACAACAAATGTAAGTGTTTCATGGGATGGCGGCACACCACCGTATGATGGTGACACAGCTGGTACCTACGCTTTCTCAGGCACACTGGCCTCATCTGCAAACTATTTGAATCCAAGCAACATAAAAGCAAGCCTCAATGTTGTTGTCTCTGCTGAACCGGCATTACCTGAAGTAACCACAGCAGCTGCGACACAGATCATTAACGTAGCCAATGGCACAAGCCTAAATGACATTAACTTACCAACGACAACACAAATTTATTTGAGTAACGCAACAACATCCACTGCAGGTGTCGTATGGGATGGCGGTACACCACCGTATGATGGTGACACAGCTGGTACCTATGCATTCTCAGGAACAATAGCAACATCATCTACGTATTTGAACCCTAATAATATTAAAGCGAGTATCAGCGTAGTCGTGGCAGAAAAGCCTACAGTCACATCTGTAGATACTATCGCTCCAATCCTTGTTTCTAATGGAACAAGTTTTAGTGCCATAAATTTACCGACAAGTGTTTCTGTAACCCTAAGTGATTCATCAACAACAAATGCCACAATTGAATCCTGGAACACTGGAAGCTCAACTTACAACGCCACACAAGCAGGATCTTATGTACTATCAGGTACACTGGCTTCATCCTCAAATTATTTGAATCCAGCTAATTCGAAAGCAAGTTTAGAATTAATTGTGTTGGCTCCAGAATCAACTTCTAGTTCTAGTAGCCGTAAAGACAAAGACAGTGGAAGCTCCAATTCAAGTGCTTCACAATCCTCTGACACGCTTAAAGAGTCTGGCTCTGTTCTTGTAAACGGTGTAGAAAAAAATGTTTCTGATGAAAATAGAATTACTGAAAATGGTAAATCTAAAGTCGAAGTCACCATTGATGAAGCGTCACTTGAAAAAGTCATCGTGGATTTAATTTCAAAAAAATCGCCATTGGATTCTGGTGAAAAGAATCTCGTCAAAATCAACGTTCAAGATACTAGCGGTGATACCACGGTTGTAGGACTCAACGGTGAAATTGTTAAACAGATGGATGAAGACGACTTTGATATTTTAGTGGATGCGGGTGAAAGAACTTACAAAATTCCAGCAAAACAACTATCGGTAGACGAAGTGGCTAAAAACCTGAATGTGGATCAAGCCAACCTGAAAAGTATCCAATTTGAAATTCAGTTTGATAAAGTAGCGGATGCAGATCAAACCGCATTCACTCAAAAATTAGTTGAAAACAAAGCAAAAATCGTCATTCAACCTACTGAATTTAAAATTTCAGCTCTTGTCACTAAAACAGATGGTTCGAGCAAGACCATGGATATAGACACCTTTGGCGAATACGTTACAAGAGGCATCGAACTGCCAAGTGGTATCAATATAGACGACATTACAACAGGTATCGTATTTGATAAAAACTACGGTTACAGTCAAGTACCAACCTTCATTTACACAGAAAACGGCAAAAATTATGCTAGAATCAATTCATTGACCAACTCTGTTTACTCTGTCATCAGCAATCCGGTTGAAGTCAGTGCCGTTCAAGGCCACTGGTCAGAACCTATCGTCAACGATATGGCATCCCGTCTGATTCTTACAGACTATGCTGATTTTGATGCTGATAAAAACGTGACAAGAGGTGAACTTGTAGCCTACATGGTCAATGCGCTCGGTATCTATAGAGACGATGCACCTGTAGATATGACATTTACAGATGTTGATCCAAGTAATCCAGATGCCCGCGCAATCGCTTTGGCAAGTCAGTGGGGACTGATCAACGGCTATGCAGACGGCAGCTTTAAAGCAAATGCCGAAATCACAAGAGAAGAAGCTATGATTATCTTCGCAAGAGCAATGTCAATCGCTCAATACGAAACGATCGCTGACGGTTCACCTGTTGAAAAAGTACTCAGCGGAAAGATATTTGTAGGCCGATCAGAAAGTGATCTTGGTCTAAAAGAAAACTTAACACATGCAGAATCTTTGACAGCGCTTCATAACCTTTTGGTAAAAGCTGAATTGATTAATGAATAAATAGATACCCATAAAAAAAAATCAGGTCTTTTATAGGCCTGATTTTTCATTTAACGCATTAAATAATGTAGCTGTGCCTTCTTTATCATGGAAGAAATAATATAAGCCATCATCACCCTTGCCAGTTCTCGCCTCAGGCAATGTATAGACCTTGATATCTTCTCCGCTGGTGCCTAGCATCCCTAAACCCATCATCAGAGCTTCACCCTTGCCAAAGTCTGTCTCTACAGATGAAAACGCCGCTTTCAAGACCATGGGTAAGCGCCAAGACAAGGCTTTTTTTGAAGCTGACTCTACAAAGGCTTGCTGACGTTCGATACGATTGACGTCGCCACCTTGAATTTTGCCATCATTGGACTTTCTAAATCGTAAAAATCCAATCGCATCATCGCCCTTGAGCTTTTGTACACCTGCAGTCAAATGAATATGCAAGGGCGGAGCAGCATAAGGGTCATCATAGTTCATATCAAAGGGTACATCCACGACAACACCACCCATACTGTCCACAATAGCTTTTACTGCATCATAACGCACTTCCACAAATCGATCGATTTCAGCCCCGGTAATATTTTCAACAGCCTGAACGAGGCCTTCGCTGCCACCAATATTCTTAAAACCATAAACCGCATTGAGTTTTTTCTGACCTAGGCCATTTTTCCCTTCCACAGGATAGTAAGTATCCCTTGGGATGCTGATCACATTGACGGTATTTGCCTTTGCATCCATCATCACCAACATCATCGTATCGCTTCTCGTACCTTCTAGTCCATACAGCAATACATTCACTTGATCATCAACCAACAAAACCATTGCTAATACTGTCATTAACAGTAACGCACTCACAACTAATATACTCTTTTTCTTCATGTGCCTCTCCAATTCGTATTGTACTACAGCATCATTTTACGCTTTAATTTGCAATAGTCAATTGGATTTTGCCTTGTCATCAAAAAGTAATCTTTCGGTATCTATAACAGTTAAAGGCTTTTGCTTTCGTCACGAAGCCCTTTTTCACATCACTCCTGCTGGCAAATCTTATAAGCTCCTTGTTCCTGAAAAAACCATAGGGAATTTGCTGGATGTCACATCAGAAATTTCCTCCACAACGATGGCAACCATAGGAATCGGAGCGGCGGCCCGACTACCAATAGTCAATTTTCCATACAAAGTCCCCCAACATTGTTTTTAAACTATAATTATGCGTAAATCTATGCGCCTTAAGTTGTCAAAAGATATCCTATATACCGCTCTTTTTATATTCATAACGAACGCATACAAAAACCCCCTCCACTGCTTTCGTCCAGTAAAAGGGGGTCAAACATAATATTCACTTGGGGCTTTTGAATCGTCAAAGAGACTTGAATCTTATAAAAATGAGTGAATCAATTTTGGTATTGTACGCCAGAGTGCAGAGACCGTCATGACCAAAGCAAATCCATAGCAGATCACCATGCTTGCCTGGAGCAATTTCGGTGTTTTGAAGCCTTCATTGATGTCTTTTCTGAAAATCAAACGACAGACGTAAAATCCTCCAAAAGGTGTTGCAATGGCCGTAGAGATATTCGCAATAAAGATCAGCTGTGTTGGTGAACCGCCATAGCTGTAACAGATAATCGCTGCGAATGCGATACAAACCAGACAACCCCATCTTATGAATTTGCTTTCAAGTCCGTAAGGGCGATCAATGCCAGCGGCTAAAAGGACCATACCACGCTGGGTATTTCCCAGTAAGGACGAGAAACCTGCGGCAAGAAGCGCGATCCCCATGACAATGGGTGCTGTTGAGCCTAGAAATGGAACCAGCAAAGCTCCAAGTTGTGCCGGTGCTTTAATGGTTGTTCCGGATGGATGCAAGACGATTGCGCCAACCAAAACGATGGCACCTGATATCAAGACGACTGCGAAAACATGCGCAAATGCATCGGCTAACATAATCCCGTTGAATAGGTCTTCTTTTTTCCACTTTTTCTCAACGCCAAGGTAAGTACCGTATATTCCTGCTGTGATTGCTGCATTAGTACTTATATAGGCAAGTGCCGTACCTAAACTTCCCGGTTGTATTTTCCAGTTGACAAATCCCGAACCAAACTCGCCCCATACCGGGCCACCCGTTGCAACGAGCGTTGCATAGAAGCATACAATCATTCCAAAAATACACACAGTAATCAGTTTTTCTACTTTTGAGTAAACACCCTTAGTAAAATACAGACCCAATATGATTGCAATCATCAAAAGAGATCCTAATTTCCAATTGATACCGAAAATGAGATTCATACCTGCACCAGATCCCGTAATGTTTCCCATTGTGAAAAAGAGACAGGCAAGGAATGTGGCGATCCCAACGATCCCAGCTGCCGTTTTGCCGTAGTAGTGTCTAATGGCATGTATGACAGGCATGCCTGTAAGCATTGCGATTCGATAAGTCGTCAACATAAATGTAATGCCCATAAACATAATTGGAATGATGATCCAAAGCATGGAATAGCCATAATTTGCGCCAAGCATAGCTGAAGTTGTGATATTTCCGGGACCAATTACAATACCTGCTAAGATGATTCCTGGTCCGATTCTTTTTAAGAGTTCAACGAAAGTTGCTTTTTTAACTTTTGTTTGATCAAAGTTCGTACTCATTTCTTCCCCCCCTAGAATCTTACTTAAATTGTTTCATGTCTACCTTTTCCATTTTACTTCTTTCAAGTCCTAATGCAATCCAATCTTTTTCTTCTTGGTTTAAGCCCATGACAGGTTTTCTCATGATTCCGCTAGAGAATATGCCACGTTGAACCAAGGCTTCCTTGAGTCTTGCATGCGCTTCGCCGGAAGGTTGGCCCCCGCCATAAATCGCCTGAGAGATATGATAAATACGGTCAGACCAATCCTGCGCTTCCTTAAGCGTGTGTTTATCAGGATTTGCAAAGACTTCACGCGCTGGAAGAATGATTTCAGGGACACATCCAGCGAAACCGATCAGTGCGCCATCCATGCCAGGAAACCAGCTTACACAAAGTGTTTCATCGTGACAAGTAATAAGCGAGATATCCGGACATTCTTGACGAAGCAATCTGACATCATGCTCATAAATCGAAGTCACACGTGTTCCCATCTTGATGCATTTTACATGGTCGATTTCCTTGCACATTTTTATAAGTGTCTCAACCGGATAAAACGCCTTGCTGATTGCCGGATACAAATGAATAATAATATCAATGTCTGCGCCTTCCGCAACATCCTTGACATATTCAAATGGAGCGTCTTCATGCATACCAAATCTCAACCACATGTGTGGCGGCATAAGCAAGATGGCATCTGCACCCGCTTCTTTTGCTTCTTTTGCCATTTCGATTGATTCTATTGTATTTTCACAATTGATACCGGATACGATAGTCATCACATCGCCACATTCTTCCGAACAGATTTCAACAACTCTTTTACGTTCAGCACGTGACAGTCCAGTAATCTCGCCGGTATGACCGTTACAAACTAGGCCATCCATGCCCTTACCGTAAAAGGTTTTCATCCAGCGCAGGTAAGCGCGAAACTCAGGTTCGTTGATGGTGTAGTCATCATTCAAAGGTACAGATACTGCAGGAAATATTGTTTTGAAATTTTTAATTTTAGCCATTTTTTTCTACTCCTTTTATTTAAAGAATCATACTTATACATAGGCGACCGCAATAATCGTATAGAATTGTTTGCGCGCCCTGCAAGTCTATACAAACGTTTGCATGTCTTTAAACAATTTATATCATACCGAAAAAAACAGGTCAATCATATCAAAAGTATCTGCAATAATTTGCATAGAATTAAGTCCTTTTTTCAAATACAACACGAATACAAACATTGAAATTTCAATGTTTATATAAAAACAAAGACCAAATACCTTGGTCTAGGTATTTGGACTTGCATCTTTGATCAATTTGAATTATGATGAAATCAATATACAATCGTTTGCATAAATCTTTTGATTGATGCACTTAACTTTTAATTTTACAAGGAGGTAATTATGGCAACACTAAAAGATGTTGCAAAACTAGCATGTGTTGATGTGAGTACGGTTTCGAGAGCGCTGAATAACACCTCCTATGTGCATCCCGACACAAAGGCCCGAATCTTTGAAGCTGTTAAAACCTTGAGCTATCATCCAAATGTATTGGCCAAAGGCCTGAGAAAGGGAAAACGACATACACTCGGCGTGGTAATCCCCTTTTCACAATTGACTATTTTTGCGGATATTGTTCAAAGTATAGAGACGGAGGCGCGTAAGCTTGGTTATTCAACGCTTTTGTGCCACACCGAAGATGATCCTGAAATCGAACGCCATAGCTTAAATCGATTAAGGAACGGCTTTGTAGACGGCATCATCATAGCCAGTACCGGACAGAATGGACATTTACTGCGAGATATTCACGCTAGTGGCATCGCGGTCATGCAAATCATTCGAAAGCAAGAAAAATCGCTTAGCAGTGTCGTAGCAGACTACAAATCATGCGCCTATGAAACAGTCAACTACTTGGTTGCAAAAGGCTGCCAAAATATAGGTTTTATTAATGGCAACATGCATCTTGCGCCCTATAAGGGGCGGTATGAAGGCTATGAAAAAGCTTTGAACGAACACAGCTTACCCAAGTATTGTGTCATAGCCAATGGCAATTGCAACAGTTTTGACTATGGCTATCAAAGCGCGATCGATTTATTGGATCAAAATCCTAGACTGGATGCAATTATGGCTGCGGTGGATATTCAGGGAATGGCCGCAATAAGAGTTTTAAAGGAAAAAGGGCTGAATGTCCCAAAAGATGTGAAGGTTGTCAGCTTGACCGGTCATTCAATCGGAGGCCTTCTAGAGACATCCATGACCTCTCAAGAAATTCCTGCTAAGGATATTGGACAGATGGCTGTCAATATGATTGTGAAAGATATTGATGCCCCTGAGAATGAAAAACCCAGTGTCCAGCATCTCGTATTCAATGCAGTTATGATAGAAAGAGAAAGCAGTTAAGGCTTTTCATCATGATCTGACTCCACAAACTCTATATAGATGCTCTGGATATGTTCTTCAGATCTTAATGTTTTTCAGTATCTGTAACGATTACAGCCACAATAAGGCTTCTCATTGTGGCTGTAATCGTTTTATTAAAGGGTATTGTTGCCATAAAGGGTTCTAACTATAAATCTGTTTCATTTCAAATTTTTTCGTTTGCAAATAGTGCTTCAAGACATCTTCCAGCGCTGCAAGCGGCACAGGGCCCACCAACTCCGTATCAGCAACC
>JAFGTX010000330.1 GCA_016938815.1 Clostridia bacterium
GACCGTTGTCGCAAAGGTATTTCAGGTCTCTTGCCAAGGTCGATACCTTGCAGGAGACGTAGACGATGCGCTCCGGCGCCATTTGTAGCATGGTATCCAGAACCGATGTCTCGCAGCCTTTTCTCGGTGGATCGACCACCACGACGTCGCCGATGATGCCTTTTTTGTACATCTTAGGGACTTCCTTTTCCGCCTTACCCACGACAAAGGTCGCATTGTCCACACCGTTTCGGATGGCGTTTTTCTCAGCGTCTTCAATTGCCGATTCAATCACTTCGATGCCGTAGACGTGTTTGGCTTTTTTTGCGAGGAAAAGTGAAATGGTCCCGATGCCGCAGTAGATATCGTAAACCGTTTCGCCGCCTTTCAGCTCTGCGTATTCCAGCGCTTTACCATAAAGCTTCACCGTCTGTTCATTGTTGATTTGGAAAAAGGATAGAGGTGAAATCTCAAATTTCAAATCGCCGATGGTATCCGCGATTTTGCCTTCGCCAAAGAGGACTTCGTTATCAAATCCAAGAACACGGTTACCCCGTTTCTTATTCTTGTTCACGACCACGGTCGAAATTTCAGGATGGGCCGCCTTAAGGCTGGTCATCAATTCGTCTGCATATAGCAGCGTCTCACCATTGATGACGATGACCACCATCATCTCTCCCGTCGCATCGCTCTCTCTGAGCATGACATGGCGCAAAAGTCCTGTGTGCTGTTCCTCATCATATATGGCTATGTCATAAGTGTTCATCCAAGTTCGAACCGTCGCTACAACAGCATCGGAAAGCGTACTCTGCAGATGGCAGACCTTCAAATCCTGCACATCATGGGTTTTTCTTTTGTAAAAGCCGATAAGCCCTTTACCGTCTTTTTCACCTACAGGGAACTGACACTTGTTTCTATAATGTCTTGGGTCATCCATACCCATAACCGGTAAGACCTCGATATTCTTGAAGCCACCAATGCGCTCCAGTGTGCTGATCACATTATTGCGCTTCATCTCCAGTTGTGCCTCATATGTCATATGGCGCAACTGACAGCCGCCACATGCCGGAAAATGTTCACAATCCGGCGATTGACGGTAGGCCGAGCGCTCGATGATTTCAACCATCTTGGCTTCTGCATAATTCTTCTTCAAGTTCTTGATCTTGACCTTCAAGCGGTCGCCGATGACACCACCTTCAACGAAGAAGGTGAAGCCCTCACTTTTGCCGATGCCCTCGCCACTTTCGCCCATATCTATAATGTCTACGATATACGTTTCATTGAGTTTAAATTCCATGCCCATTTCCTTTCGCGTTTATACAATAACTCATTGTATCACAAATGGGTTTAGTACGCATAGCCAATTTCAAAGGCACGCTTGTTCATGTCCAAAAATTTCGCAGGAACGTTTTCTTCGATGGCTTCCAGCCAGAATTTCGTGTCGAATGCCAGTCTCTTCGCCAAAATGCCCAGCAAGAATGTATTGGCCACTTTAGACGATCCCAGTTTGACCCCTTCCTCCACTGCATTCATGGTGATCACTTGGTATTTCTGTTCCATGACCTCCAACCAGTCTTCTGGGTAAGGCGCTTCTTCAAACATAACCGGTACCGGTGCGATGGTCTTTGTGTTCACAATAGCAATGCCGCCCTCTTTAAGAGATCCGCTCCAGCGGTAAGCTTCCAGTGGTTCCATGCCCAGTAGAATATCCGCTGACTTCGGTAAAATGTTAGGGGAATAGACTTTCTCTCCAATCCGTACACTGCCCCAAACCTTACCACCACGTTGAGAAAGACCCACCACATCGTTGCTCTTCACATCAAATCCGGCTTTGAAGGCCGCTTCGCAAATGATTTTAGTCGTCAAGACCAAGCCCTGACCACCAACGCCTGCTAAAATGATATTCTTATTCATCTTATTTCACCTCCGAACGTTTGATGGCACCAACAGGGCACACCTGTGAACAAACCGAACAGCCGACGCACATGGTCGGATCGATGGAAGATTTTAGCTTCTCCATGCCTTCATAAGCCCGCATGAGGATCGGTGGGCAATTGGTCTTGAGACAGCTTCTGCATCCGATACAGATTTCAGGGTCCACATAATAAGCCGGTTCCTTGATTTTAAAATTCAGAGCACAAGGCCGTGTCGTCATAACGATGGACAGGCCTTCATGCTTAATGGCCTCGTTAATCACGCGCTTAGCCTCTTTATAATCGAATTGATCGATGACTTGAACCGCTGGCAAGCCCGCGGCCTTTAGGAGCGCAGGAATATCTACCCGCATATCCGCCGCTTCTATGTAGTGGCCAGTGTTGGCGTTTTCCTGTCCTCCTGTCATCGCCGTCAAACCATTGTTGAGTATCAGAATCGTGATGTTTTCATCTTTGTTTTGATGCAACATGTTAATCATGCCCGTAATGCCAGAATGGAAAAAGGTACCGTCACCGATGGTGGCAATCACCGGTTCCTGAATGCCTTTCATGCGGTTGATCTTGGCCATACCCTTAGCAATACCAATAGAGGCGCCCATGGAAATGACCGAATTGCTGACTTCAAAAGGTGGCAGCACCGCCAGTGAATAGCATCCAATATCACCAATGACCTTTTTCTTGGTCTTTTTCAGTATGTCATAAACAGGTCTATGAGGACAACCTGCACAGAACATCGGTAAACGCGCCACGGTATTGACTGGGGTTTCCTGAATCTCGAGGGATGAATCGACGACGCCTGCTTTGATCAAGCCTTCCAGAATCATTTCTGAAAAAATTTCTCCCGTAAAAGTGAAATGAGCTTTCCCTTCACATGCTATACCATGCAGTTTGAGTTCATCTTCAATGAAAGGCATCATCTCTTCCAAGACAAAAATCCGTTCATAGGATTTAGAAAGTTCTTCTAGTTTCTTGATTGGTAGTGGGTAAACCATCCCTAATTTGTAGATACTAAGCCCTAAGTCCAGTTCCATGAGGTTGTTGTACATCAATCCAGATGTAAGGATTAAGACGTCTTTTCTATCACTTGGCAAATAGACATTCCCCTCAAAGGTGTTTGCCGCTTCTTCCAAGGCTTCAAGCCTTAATTTCATGTCGTATTGCTTTTGATAAGTGTTAGGTGGGATCATGGCATAATGCTGAAGTTCACCAGAAAAGCCCGGGTTCTCCTTCGTTACCCTCGGCCCTAATTCGACCACGGAACGGCTATGGCATAATCGACTGGTAATCCGCATAACGACAGGGCAATGATACGCTTCACTCATATCAAGAGCCATGCCGACAAAATCCTTAGCCTCTTGACTATTGGACGGGTCCAATATCGGACAGTGGGCAAATTTGGCAAAGATTCGGTTATCCTGCTCATTTTGTGAACTGGCCATACCGGGGTCATCCCCTGTCACCAAGACAAATCCACCGTTCACTTTAGTCTGGGTGAAAGTCATAAATGGGTCCGCCGCAATGTTCAGTCCAACGTGCTTCATGCTGACCATGGTACGACCACCGGCAAAAGATGCCCCAATACCCACTTCTACCGCAACCTTTTCATTGATGGAAAATTCACCGTATACTTCTTCATAGTTCTTTACTGCAGTCAATATTCCAACCGTAGGTGATCCAGGATAGCTAGCAGCCAGTTGTCCGCCCGCTTCATAAAATCCCCTTGCGAGGGCTTCATTACCGGTCATAAGTTGTGCTTTCTTCAAAATAAACACCTCCAATTTCTCCTTATATCCTACCCTAGAATACAGTGACTATGCATATGGGCTTTATCTTGACCTATTAATCTTTTTAATGGCAAAAATAACATTATAGGACGTTGGCAAACTGTGCTTGATATAATCTGGCATAAGCGCCCTTTTGTTTCATAAGAACATCATGGGTGCCAGTTTCAACAATTTGCCCCTTGTCCATCACCAAGATGTTATGGGCATTTTTTATGGTTGAAAGACGATGGGCAATAATGAAACAGGTTCTATCTTTCATAATCGCGGCCATACCATCCTGTATCCGCTGTTCCGTCAAAGTGTCCACATTAGAGGTCGCTTCATCTAAAATGAGTATTTTAGGGTTGTGCAGCAAGGTCCGCGCTATGGTAATCAGTTGCTTCTCACCTTGAGAGATGTTGGTCGCTTCCTCATTCAGCACCGTATCATAGCTATCTGGCAGAGTAGTAATGAAATGATGGGCTTGCGCCTTCTTTGCCGCCTCGATGCAAGCGTCATCTGTTGCCAACGCATTTCCGTATCGAATATTCTCCATGATGGTACCGTTGAAAAGCCACGTATCTTGAAGCACCATGCCGAACTGGGCCCTGACATCACTCCGCCTACACATCGCCGTATCGATGCCACCGATTCTAATCACACCATTTTTCAAATCGTAGAATCTCATTAATAGATTCACCAGAGTTGTTTTGCCCGCGCCAGTTGGTCCGACGATGGCAACCATTTCTCCGTCCTTCACGTGCAAGTGCAAATCTTCTATCAAAGACTGATCTTCGCTATAACTGAAATCGATATGATCAAAGACAACTTCACCGTCTTCAAACACAGGATCTTGAAGATCGCCTTCCTGTTCTTCCTCTGCATCTAAAATCTCGAATATACGCTCGGCAGAAGCTATAGAAGACTGGATGGCATTGCTGATACTGGTCATTTGGTTGACCGGACCCGAAAATAATTTGACATACATGAGGAATGCCGCAACATCACCTAGGGTAATCTTACCTGCCGCAAATAAAAGGCCACTCGCAATACAGACAAGCACGTAGGATAAGTTGGAGATGAATGTTGTCAGAGGCATGATGATGCCTGTGATGAACTGTGCCTTCCATCCCGCATCGCAGTATGCCTCATTGATCTCCTGAAACTGCGCTTTTGTAGCCTCTTCTTTGCCATAGGCTTTTACCGTCCTTAAAGCAGCGTACATTTCCTCTATGATACTATTCAACTCGCCATTGCTTTTCTGGCGTTTGTTAAATAATTTCTGAGCTCTAAAAATAATGGGTTTCGCGATAAAGAAGTACATAGGAATCGATAGTAGGACCACCAAAGTCAAACTCTTGCTAATAAGAACCATCATCAAAAAAACACCGACAAGGGTGACCGTTCCCGTCACTACTTGTACCACACTCTCCTGCAAGGATGAGGCGATATTCCCGACATCACCTACCGCACGCGAGAGTACCTCCCCATGAGTGACCCTATCAAAATAGGCTAAGGGCAGTCGTGTGAGCTTCTGTTGTACTTCTGAACGCATCTGACGCACGATATTTTGCGAAACATTCGCCATTAGATAATATTCCCAAACCTGTAGTGCCGATGATACCAGATAAAGGCTCATCAAACCACCAAGCACTTTGAAAATGAAAGGATAGTCCATCGCAGGTTCCAACCCCTGCATACGCTGCTCAACCATCGTCTCTATGCTGTTGACACCTATACTCATGACTTTAGGTGCCAGCACTGAAAATAAGGTGGAAGCACCTGCCACAACACCAATCACCAAGAGATAGAGCCGATAAGCTTGGAAATAACGTATGAGTCGTTTCAAAGTACTTTTGAAGGCTTTCGGCTTTTCAACAGACAGCATGCCCATTGGACCGTGTTTACCTGATCGACCTGACATGGGCGTTCCTGCAAAAGATTTGTTTGTCGTTTTCATGTTCTTTTCACTCATACCGTCACCTCCTCTTCAGATAACTGGGAATAAGCTAAAGCCCTATATAAAGCACTGCTATCCAACAGTTCTTTATGAGTGCCAATCGCCTCCACACGCCCCTCATTCAAAACAACAACTCGGTCTGCATGCATGACCGTTGCAATACGCTGAGCGACAATGAGGATTGTCGTATTGCCATGATATTGGTGTAAGGCTTGTCTAAGCGCTGCATCTGTTTCATAATCCAATGCAGAAAAACTGTCATCGAACAAGAGCACATTAGGCTTTCTCGCTAGCGCTCTCGCGATGGATAGTCTCTGTTTTTGACCACCGGAAAAGTTTTTGCCGCCTTGGGAAATCCTACGTTCATAACCCATTTCATCGGCGAGGATAAAAGATTCTGCCTGAGCCACTTTTGCAGATCGGCGCATATCTTCATCATCAAATGCCCCACCATAAGCCAAATTCTCAGCAATAGATCCTGTAAACAGTTCCACTTTTTGTGCAACATAGCCCATATGTTGACGCAAAGCACTCTTGTCCAATTGTCTAACATCCATGCCGCCTACACGCACAGTCCCAGACTGCACGTCATAGAATCTAAGAATCAACTGCATAATAGTAGATTTTCCAGAACCAGTCCCCCCTATAATCGCAGTTGTCTTCCCACTTTCTGCGGTGAAACTGACATTATTGAGCACAGGGTTTTGCGACTGCCCATAGCTGAAGGTCACATCATCAAAAACAAGGCTATTGTCCTCAGGCAACAAGCTCAACACAGATTCAAATTCATTGATGGTATTTTTCATGTCCAACAGCTCACTAACACGATTAGCCGCCGCACTAAACCTCGGCAGCATGATGAAGATCATACTGAGCCGTCTAAAGGCGCCAAGGATCAACGTGGCATATTGCAACATTGCTATAAGCTCGCCTGGTGTAAAGTTACCGACATCGATTTGGATGGCACCAAAATATAAAATGGCAATAATGGTGATATTCATGACCAAGGACGTAAGCGGTGAATACCAAGCCATGATTTTTTGTGATTGGATACTGGTCTCGGTCAAAGCCGTATTAGCCTCGTCAAATCGGCGTTTTTCATCATCATCCTTATTAAAGGCTCTGATGACGCGAATGCCTGTAAGATTCTCCCTTAAAACACGATTAACCTTATCTGTTTTAGGAAAAATCGCTTTGAATACCGGTATGGCCTTCGAGAAAATCGCTACACTGAGCACTGCCAATATGACAAAGGCCACGATGAATAAAAGGGAAATTTCCACACTGATTCTGAAGGCTAATATGATACCTCCAATGCCGATAAAAGGCGCGACGATCCCCATCCTCAGAATCCTGAAGACAGCAAATTCCAGCATGGAAATATCCCCTGTCGTCCTGTTAATCAACGATGCTGTACCCATTTGATCCAATTGGTCGACAGAGCTATCCAAGACCCTAGCAAACACATCTTTACGCAAATCCCGGGTAAAGAAAAAGGATGCTTTTGCATCATAGTAGCTGGCAAGTATCCAAAACATCAAATTGGCAAGGGTCAAAGCCAACATGATGCCACCCTCTGTCAAAATATAAGCCGTATCATTTTCGACGATACCCACGTTGACAATCCCTTGCATAATGCCAGGTAAAGCCAAATCGGTAACCGCCGTAAGCATAATGAGAAAGCCCGCAAACAAATACATGCCTATATAGGGTTTCATGTAAATCAATATTTTTTTCACGAATGATCCCCCCCACCACATCAATGTCATTAAGTTAATTTATATTATTTAAAAGATGATCAAAAGATATATTCTATTGGTCATCTTTTTTAATGACACGAACCTA
>JAFGTX010000055.1 GCA_016938815.1 Clostridia bacterium
GCTGTCGCTTGGTCAACGATCATCAATACTTCAATTTTGCTTAACTTAACTTCGTCTCTTCTCCAGTAATATTCGTTTGGCTCAAGAATGATTCTGTCGCCAGTCTGGAAAAATGTCACTTTGAATGGGCCATTGGATACAGCAGTTTCAGGGTTAGTTGCCCATGCACCTTCACCCGCAGTTTCAACCATGTCTTGTCTTACTGGGAAGAAAGTGTAGAATGCTGTCAAGCCGACAAAGTAAGGTGTTGGTGAAGATAAAGTAACTTCAAAAGTTTTTTCATCAAGCGCTTTCCATGAAGCAATGTTTACTTCATCGAAAATCCAAGCGTATTCTGAAGCTGTCGCTGGATCAACAACTCTGCTCCAAGCGTACTCGAAGTCGTTTGCAGTTACAGGTTGGCCATCTGACCATTTTGCACCTTCTCTGATTTTGAAAGTGTACACCAAGCCATCATCACTCACAGTGTAGCTTTCTGCCATAGCTGGCTCCATTTTACCATCGATTTCTCTCATAAGACCTTCGAATGTGTTGTTAGTCACGTGACCACCATCACTTGCCGCATTTAAGCCTGGGTCGATTGTCTTAGGGTCTGAACCTAAGTTCCATACTAATGTTTGTTCTACATCACTTGCAGCTGCAGTGTCTGCAGGTGCATCTGTCGTTGCTGCATCCGTACCGCTTGTTGCTGGCTCTTCAGCAGGTGCGCTGCCACCGCAGCCAACAAATGCCATAACCACTAAAGCAAGTACAAGAAATAATGATACTCTTCTTTTAGTCAATTGAATCCCCTCCGTCTTTTCATACCATCACCCTTCTAAGCGTCTAATACCAGACATTCGGGCGATGTCGTAAGATAACTATAGTATAGAGAATTGTTAAATGCAATTACGAAGATGTAATACTTTTTTTGTACATATTTCTGAATATTTCATCAGCGAATTTTCAGATATTTTATCCTTTTGTAATCAAGAATAAAGTCGTTGATATTACTCAGTTTTACGCCTATTTACGCTTGTCAATCGTTCGAAATCCAACCCGCTATTATTAAATGTAGGTAACACACTTGTTAAGTTTTATTCTTATAACATTCTCGTCATAAAAACTTGGCATAAAATATTTTTTGTACATCTTCAAAAACTTTCACTTCCTTATATAACAGGTCTGTAACATAGTTCACATTTCACAAGCCAAAATTTCCGCTTTAACTATAAATTTGATACCTAATATTTTCTTTTTAAGATGGCGCTGGCTTGGTCCTATAGCAAATGAGCACCTTTGGGCTCGAAGAACAACTAGTGTGAAGAAGCTATAGGTCCAAGCTAGCGCCATCTTTAAAAAAAACATTCCCATTTTCAAAAACGAAAAAGGAGTGCGATAACGCACTCCTTTTTCTATAGCATATAACCTAAGTTATATCATTATTTCATTTCAACTCTACCAAAGTACCAAGTAGATCTAGTTGTTGATTCCCAACCACCTACATGATCAGATACCATTACAGGGTTAGTGTAGTAGTAAATTGGCATATTTACGAATGCTTCTTCAAGAAGTTTATCCGCTTTGTAAAGGATATCGAATCTCTCTTGACCAGCTGCAGTCTTAGAAGCTTCTAACAATTGACCGTACTCTTCGTTATTCCATTGTGGGTAGTTGAAAACTGCGCCAGGTAAGAACATACCTAAGTAAGTCATAGGGTCAGAGTAGTCTCCGATCCAACCAGCTCTACAAATTTGGAAGTTGAACTGTTTTCTTGTATCTTGGAATACAGCCCATTCTTGGTTAGTAAGCGTTACGTCGATATTAAGGTTTTGTTTCCACATTTCTTGAACCGCTTCAGCGATATTTTTGTGACCTTCGTTAGTATTATACATAACTTCTAACGTAGGGAAACCTTCGCCATTTGGATAGCCAGCTTCTGCTAATAAAGCTTGAGCTTCTTCAACTTTTGAACTATCGTAAGCGATACCGAAGTTACCAGTTACTTGGTTGAATACATCGCCATTAGCGTCTAAGTGGTTACCTGGAATCATAGAGTGAGCAGGTACTTGTCCACCTTTAGTCACTGTATCAACGATCGCTTGTCTGTCGATTGAAAGCGATAAAGCTTTTCTTACTCTAATATCATCAAGTGGCTTCACTTTAGTATTGAAAGAGTAATAGTAAGTACCGTCTTGAGGAAGAATCATGAAAGTTGGGTCTTCAGCAAGTAATCTAGGAATTTCCGCATTTGGCATTTCGTCGATTATTTGGATTTGACCTGATTCATAACCAGTTAAAGCTGTAGCAGCATCAACGATCATAAGACCAGTGATTCTTTCTAATTTAACTTCATCTCTTCTCCAGTAGTGCTCATTTGGTACAAGTGTTAACTTGTCACCAGCAGTGTAAGTTTCTAAATGGAAAGGTCCATTAGATACTGCTGTGTCTGGATTGAATGCCCATGCGCCATCGTTTCCGCCCGCTTCAACCATATCTTGTCTAGCTGGGAAGAATGTGTAGAACGCAGTTAAGCCTAAGAAATAAGGTGCTGGAGCTACTAATTTAACTTCAAAAGTTCTGTCATCAAGGGCTTTCCAAGATTCCAAACCTGCTTCGTCATAGATCCAAGCGTACTCAGATGCTGTTACAGGGTCTGCAACTCTTGTCCATTCATATTCAAAGTCATATGCAGTTACAGGTTGGCCATCTGACCATTTTGCATCTTCTCTGATTGTGAATGTGTAAGTTAAACCATCTTCACTCATAGTGTAGCTTTCAGCCATTGCTGGTGTAAGCTTACCATCGATTTCTCTCATAAGACCTTCGAACGTATTGTTGATGATATGTCCACCGTCAACTGATCCGTTAAGACCTGGGTCGATCGTCTTAGAGTCTGCACCGATATTCCAAACTAATTCTTGTACAACGTCTGCTACAGGTGCTTCAGCTGGTGTTTCAGCTGGTGCTTCAGCTGCCGGCTCTGTCGCTGGCTCTTCTGCTGGCGTAGTACCGCCACAACCTGCAAATGCAGTCACTACTAACATCAATACTAGTAGTAAAGCTAAATTCTTTTTAAACAAATTAATCCCCTCCATTTGTTTTTTTACCATGTGCATCGCACTTGGCTATATAAGCATGGGCCCCTCCCATGTTTATAACTGGAAAATATTGACTTTATTAACTGTTCGAAAAAATAATGTCAAATTTGTCATAAAGTTTTTTTTGTACTACTGATAGTATAATATAGAATTTTCAGAAAATCAAACCAATTATGTCAATTTATGCTCTTGACAAACGTGATTCAATCTACTTTTCATCCATTAAGTGACACGCAACTTGATGGCCATTTCCAATGTCTCTCAGTTGTGGTTCTTCCTGAGAGCATCGTTCCATCGCATAACGACAACGCGTTCTGAAACGACAACCCGATGGTGGGTTAAGTGGTGATGGCACATCCCCTTCAAGGATGATTCTTTCCGCATTTCTAGTGATTTCAGGATCTGGAATCGGAATCGCCGAAAGCAGTGCTTGCGTATAAGGATGTTCTGGTCTCTCATAAAGCTCGTTTGAATCTGCGATTTCGACAAGCTTTCCTAAATACATTACCCCAATTCTATCCGAAATATGCTTAACCATCGAAAGATCATGGGCAATAAATAAATAAGTGAGGCCGTATTCATTCTGTAAATCTTCAAGCATGTTAACAACCTGAGCTTGAATCGATACGTCAAGTGCTGATATTGGCTCATCACAGATGATGAAATCCGGATTTACCGCAAGGGCTCTGGCTATACCGATACGTTGACGCTGTCCACCTGAAAATTCATGCGGGTAACGGCTGGCGTGGTCTTTACTAAGACCTACTGTATGCAAAAGTTCATAGATTCTGTCCTGACGCGCTTGACCCGATGCCAAACCATGAATGTCCAGTGGTTCACCGACGATATCGGCAACCGTCATCCTTGAATTCAGCGATGCATAAGGGTCTTGGAAAATCATCTGAATCTTTTTTCTGTATGGCTTCAGCTCATGCTCCGACATGTGGCCGATTTCAGCACCGTCAAAGATGACCTCGCCACCTGTAACATCATACAGTCTGATTAGAGTTCTACCTGTTGTAGATTTACCACAACCCGACTCACCAACAAGACCCAAGGTTTCACCTCTATTGATTGTAAAGCTGACATCATCAACCGCTTTAACGTATTCCGTCTTACCGCCGAAGAGTCCAGAACTAATGGTAAAGTACTTTTTAAGATTTTTAACTTCTAATAAAACGTCTTGTTTTTTCTCTGCCATTAGATTTCACCTCTCTTTACGCCTGTTTCAACTTCAACTTTTGGCGCATCTGGATGTTGCAACCAACATGCTGCTCTATGACCAGTTTCTGAAACTGTGTATTCAGGCATTGTTTCGATACAGATGTTCATTGCATAAGGACATCTTGAAGCGAAAGGACAACCTGTAGGCGGTTTCAACAAATCTGGCGGTGTACCAGGAATTGGTACCAATCTTTGTTTTTCAGCCAAGTCGAGTCTAGGAATCGACTTCAAAAGACCCATTGTGTATGGATGCTTTGGCGTATAGAAGATTTCCTCAGCCGAGCCTTCTTCCATGATCAAACCACCGTACATGACGATGATTCTAGAACATACGTCGGCAACAACGCCTAAGTCATGAGTAATTAAAATAATGGCTGTATCCAGTTTATCTTTAATATCTTTCATCAACTCAAGAATCTGAGCTTGAATCGTTACGTCAAGGGCTGTAGTCGGCTCATCTGCAATGAGTAAGTCCGGCTGACAAGAAAGTGCGATGGCAATCATGGCTCTTTGTCTCATACCGCCTGAAAATTCATGCGGATAGTTGTCTACACGTTTTTCAGGTGATGGAATACCAACCAACTTCAACATTTCAATGGCCTTTTGTCTCGCTTCTGCTTTTGAAAGACCTTGATGCTTCATAGTCGCTTCCATGATTTGGTCACCAATCGTATAGACTGGGTTTAACGATGTCATCGGGTCTTGGAAAATCATAGCAATTTCATCACCACGAATACCCATCATCTCTTTATCGCTTTTAGGTACTAGGTCCTGTCCTTTGAAAAGAATTTGACCGTCCTTAACTTTTCCTGGATATTGAACCAGTTTCATAATCGACATAGAGGTAACTGATTTACCACTACCCGACTCACCTACGATACCAAGAGCCTCTCCTCTATCAAGGGTAAAGCTGACGCCTCTGACCGCTTGTACTTCGCCTAGGTGAGTATAAAATGATGTTTTTACATCTTTTAATTCTAAAATTCTACGATCCATTTTAATACTCCTTTCTATTTACGTAATCTTGGGTCAAGAGCGTCTCTCAGACCATCGCCTAAGAAGTTAAACGCCAATACAGTTACTGCAATGAATATAGATGGGTAGAACAATTGATATGCATATGTTCTAAGTCCGCCCAACGCATCATTTGCCAAAGTACCCCATGAAGCCATCGGTGCCGATACACCAAGACCGATAAATGAAAGGAAAGCCTCCGTAAAGATCGCTGACGGAATATTCATAGCAAGTGCAACGATAATCGATCCCATTGCATTTGGAATCAAGTGACGCGCCATGATTCTCCATGTACTTGCACCGATTGTTCTAGCTGCAAGAACATACTCTTGTTCTTTGATACTTAAAACCTGACCTCTTACAATCCTAGCCATGGTTACCCAGTATACCGAGCCCAGTGCGATGATAATCGTCTTAAGACCAGCGCCCATAACAACCATCAATAAGATTACATATAATAGAAGTGGAATTGTAGCGATAATATCTACGATTCTCATCATGATGTTATCGACACGACCACCTGTATAACCTGAAATACCGCCGTAAGTGACACCGATGAAGAACTGAATCACTGTTGCGATAAGACCAACAAGCAAGGAGATTCTCGCACCGTATAATACCCTTACATACAAGTCACGACCTAAATGGTCTGTACCGAAGATATAAGTCTTGTTCCAGACTTTACCCATAGGTTGAACCGCTTCACCATCGATGCGAATTTCGAACTTTTTCGCATTTGGATCGCCTGACTTGATTGCTGCTGCCGCAAAGCTATAATCTACAACCACTTCTTTACCGTCGATTTCATAAGAACGGAATTTGTTAATCATATCATTTTTTGCTTCTGGTAGTTTTTCTAAGACTTCACCTTTTTTAGTCAAGGAGTATAGTCTATACTCTTTGTGCAGGTAAATGTAACTGTCTTCTGATACTTGGTAATATTCTAACTTCGATGGCAAGTTTGACATCGTCAAGTCCTGATCAGAATAATCGAACTGAGACATCATCGGTCCAAAGATTGCCAAAATAGTCAATAGGATGATAGCAACCAAACCTAACATCGATAAATGATTTTTCTTAAGTCGTCTCCAAGCGTCCTGCCAGTATGTTAGACTAGGACGGCTAATTTTTTCTTTTTCAAGTTTTTCAGCAGGGACTCTTTCCCATTGCTGAGGTGAAATTTTTGCATTTTCAGCCATTACAATCCTCCTAATCTTCCAACTTAATTCTAGGGTCAATCACGCCGTAAAGGATGTCTACGATAAAGATCATTACGATTGAGAAGGCTGCGTAGAATACCGTAGCACCCATGATTAATGTATAATCTCTATTACCAACCGCTTCAACGAAATATTTACCCATACCAGGAATCGCAAAGATTTTCTCTGTTACGAACGAACCTGTCATAATTGCTGCAATCATTGGTCCCATGTAAGTGATTACTGGAATCAGCGCATTTTTCAAAGCGTGCTTGTAAATAACAACGCCTTCTGCAAGACCTTTCGCTCTCGCTGTTCTAATATAGTCTTGCTGTAATACTTCAAGCATACTTGATCGTGTAAGTCTTGCTACGAATGCTAGAGAGAAGCCGGACAACGCGAGTACCGGACCGATGTAGTGCTTCCAGGAAGTCAAACCGTAAGCCGGCAACCACCCAAGTTTAGCACTGAATATATATATTACCGTGGTACCTATAACGAAACCTGGAACCGCAACTCCGACTGTTGCCAGCACCGTCACCACATAATCTTCCCATCGATTTTGTTTCAGTGCTGAGATAATTCCGAGCGGTATACCTAAGATGATAACGGCGAGTACCGATACACCTCCCAATTTCGCTGATACAGGGAATCCATCTTCGATAAATTGGTTAACTGTTGCACCTGGTCTTGAGAATGATGGTCCTAAATCGAACACAACAATCCCCTTCATATAATCCACATATTGTTTCCATAATGGATCATTTAAATGATATTTCTCATTTAACGCTTGCAATACTGCTTCAGGCAACTCTTTTTCTCTTGTGAATGGCCCGCCTGGTATCGAATGCATTAAAAAGAACGTGATCGTACAAACGAACCATAGCGTGATAATCATTGCGATTATTCTTCTAACTACATACTTGCCCAAACCCTACACTCCTTTCAAAATTTTCAAAAAATTTTAGTTAATGTTTTGCTCGACTGTTCTCATAAATGAAACTGTTCTCATGATAAAAATCATATTTTGAATATGATTTAATATTTATGAATGGATAAAAGATTAAAAAAAATGAAGTCCATGTCACAAGAAAAGGTCAAATATGGAGTGGCCGAGTTACTCTTTCTTAGTTAATGATAGTCTATCCAACCGTATTTTTCAACGTTTCCAGCGGTTCGCAAATATGAATACTTTGTAACAACTCCCTCAAAACGGCCTCTTTTCTTTATTACAAAACGATTACAGGGTTATCCATTATATGGTAATTATTTTTTGGCATAAAATCGCGAAAGCTTTGAAATATGGAACACGAACATAATCTTTAAGCTATTATGACACCCTAAAACATTGATTTTACTCGCTTTTGCCTATTTTCACACCCGTCTATTCATTCTCGTGAATATTCTGAAAATTAAGCATTCTCACTTAATTTCTCGTCTTTTAATTATTATTTCTATTTTTTTATAATTTAATATAAAAAAAATACGCCACAAGTCTCTGTAATGCCTTATCTCAAAGACTTATAGCGTAAAAACGCCTTTACTATTTACTATAATTTTATTTTATCAATAGCTTTCATTCATGAAAATATAAAATAAATTTAACCTTTTATTAATAGTTTGAAGGCCTCTTCATCTAGAATTTCCACCCCTAATTCCAAGGCTTTTTCATATTTTGATCCCGGACTGGCACCTGCTAAGACATAATCCGTCTTTTTGCTGACACTGCCAATGACTTTACCACCCTGCGCCTCTATTAAAGCTTTTGCTTCATTTCTCGAAAAATCTTCAAGGGTACCCGTCAAAACGATTTTCTTATCTTTAAAGACATCGCCAATCGGTTCATGACCCTTATCATAGGTCATAATGACGCCTGCGTCCGCAAGGCGCTGAATCCGGCGGCTGTTCTCTTCATCTGACAGAAAGCTGATGAGGCTTTCCGCCATCTTATCACCAATTTCATCCACTTCAACCAGTGTTTCATATGTTGCCGCTTGTAGCGCTTCCATGGACTTGAACTGTTCTGCCAATGTCCTTGACGCTTTTGCACCGATCAAAGGAATCCCCATACCGCTCAACAGTTGGTCGAGACCGTTGTTTTTCGACTGTTCAATCGCCATCAGCATGTTGTCTACCGACTTGTCACCCATACGCTCCAAATCGACGATAAGATCCCTTCGATCCGATAAATAGTAGAGGTCGGCATAATCCCGAATCAATTCATTTTGAATCAGTAGATTGATGATAGAGATGCCTAGGCCGTCAATATTCATAGCGGTTCTGGAAACGAAATGCTCAATACCGCGGCGCAACTTGGCTGGACAGTAGTCATTTAGGCATCTCAATGCTACTTCGTTTTCCTGCTTAATCAGCGCTGTACCACACTCCGGACAGTGGCTCGGCATAGCAACCGGTATCTCCTTACCAGTCCTATTTTCCGTCACTACCCGTACAACTGCCGGTATGACATCTCCAGCCTTCTGCACGACGATGGTGTCACCGATACGAATGTCCTTTTCTTTGATATAGTCTTCATTGTGCAAGGTCGCCCTAGAAATCACACTACCGGCTACCTCCACAGAATCGAATTCTGCCTTTGGTGTCACCACGCCCGTACGCCCTACCTGAAAAACGACTTCCTTTAAGACCGTCGTCTTTTCCTCCGCAGGGAACTTGAAGGCAATCGCCCACCTTGGACTCTTCACTTTTACACCTAACTGTTCACGCTGAGAAATACGGTTGACCTTGATGACCATACCATCGATTTCATAAGGCAGATCGTGTCGCTTTTCGATCATAGCATGACAAAGTTCGATAACCTCGTCGATGGTCTCACATAAGGTCGCTTCTGCTGTCACAAAACCCAGTGCGCCAATATACTGTTGATTTTCATAATGATAGTCACTTGGCAAAGTGCCCTGTAAAATATCGAAGACAAAGATATCCAGCGGCCGTTTTGCCGTTACTTTTGAATCCAGCTGTCTTAAAGTGCCCGCCGCAGCGTTTCGAGGATTGGCAAAAGCTTGTAACCCCGCAGCTTCCTGCTGTTCGTTCAACATTCTAAAATTTTCTTTTGGAAAATAGACCTCTCCCCTCACCACGATGTCGATTGGCTCTTCTAGTCGCAAGGGAATGCTTCGAATGGTCCTGACATTGTCGGTAACATCCTCGCCGATTTCTCCGTTGCCCCTAGTAGCACCGCTGACGAGAAGTCCCTTTTCATAGGTTAAAGCCACACTGAGACCATCTATTTTATACTCCAACACATAATTGTAGTTACCATCCAACTCTTTGGCCACGCGGGCGTCAAATTCCCTCAAATCCCCTTCATCATAGGAGTTGTCAAGACTGAGGAGTTTCACCTGATGCGTAATCTGAGAAAAGGATTCCAGCGGGGTGCCGCCGACGCGTTGGGTCGGAGAATCGATACGCTTCCACTCCGGATGGGCCGCTTCAAGTGTCATCAATTCCTGCATCAAGGCATCATAAGCCTGATCGGTAATCGTCGGCCGGTCATTTTCATAGTAGGCCTTATTATGCTTGTTAATCTCGTCAATGAGACTTTCCATTCTTTCTATTGTCATGATTCTTATCCTCTTCCACTCTCAATTATTACAACAACGCCTTTAGCGGTGCCATAGAGCGTTGTAATTTTTTAACACCGCGGGTCTCAAATACAATGGTGATGATATCGCTCGCTTCATCGTAGTTGATGACCGTACCTTCTCCAAAGGCGTTATGAAGCACCTTGGAGCCCGGACTTAGGATGATGCCCTCTGCTTCGACCGCCTCATCGACAGCCGTAATTTTCCGCGTCTTCTCAATAGAAGGCTTTGCATACTGAGCGCCACTGAAACCCGAGGACTTGTTGCTTCCCAAATCGCCCGGAAAACTGATCTTTTGTCTTGTAGATGACGCCACCTCTCCATTAAAACTATACACATATTCACGTGGGATATCCCCAAGGAATCTTGACGGCAGATTGACCTCGGTCCGGCCAAAGCGGCTGCGCTGCTGTGCGTGAGATAAGTATAGCACCTCTTCCGCACGTGTGATGCCCACATAGCAGAGGCGTCTTTCCTCTTCGATCCCTTCATCGTCTTCAAGAGAGCGACCACTAGGGAAGATTCCTTCTTCCAAGCCCACCAAAAATACCACCGGAAACTCCAGTCCCTTGGCGCTGTGAAGCGTCATCAGCAGGACGCCTTGTTCCACCTCTTCTAGGCCGTCCACGTCAGACTTCAGCGTCGTCATGGCCAAAAAGTTTTCTAGACTCTTGTCCGTTTCTATCGCCTCAAATTCTTGGATAACCGATTCGAATTCTTTGATGTTCTCAATTCTACTTTGAGACTCTATCGTATTCTCAAGACGGAGTTCCGCCACGTAGCCCGAGTGTTCAACGATGCCCGAGTAAATATCGTGAGCGCTGGCCGTCGTCTTCATCTGTGAATAGGTTTCCACAAAGCCTAGGAAGGATTTCAATCCATCCGTCGCCTTTTTTGAAAAAATACCTTCTTGCACAAGAATACCCGCACTTTGATACATGGATAAATCCTGGGTCAAAGCATGCTCTGCAATCCTTTCAAGAGTCTTAGCACCGATACCTCGTTTAGGCACATTGACAACGCGCATGAAACTGACGTCATCCACCGGATTCTGAATGACTTTCATGTAGGCCATCACATCTTTGATTTCCTTACGCTCGTAGAACTTTAAACCGCCTACGATTTTATAGGGAATGTTGTTTTTTAAGAGGACATCCTCAAAGACCCGCGACTGGGCGTTGGTTCTGTAGAGTACCGCAAACTCATTGTATCGTCTGCCTTCTGTCTCGTACAAATTCTGAATCTCTGAAACGGCAAATTTGGCTTCCCCATACTCATCCATGGCTTGATAATAACGAATCTGGTCACCATCCTCATTCTCCGTCCACAAGTTCTTGTCCTTACGGTATTGGTTCTTCTCAATAACCGCATTGGCTACGGCCAGAATCTTCTTAGTCGATCTGTAATTCTGCTCTAACTTGATGACCTTGGCACGATCAAAATCCTTCTCAAATTCATAGATGTTGCGAATGTCCGCACCACGCCATCCATAAATGGACTGGTCGGCATCACCTACTACACAAAGGTTGCCGCTACCGGACGCCAAGTGGTTAATCAACTCATACTGGGCCTTATTGGTATCCTGATACTCATCGACATGAACGTATCTGAATTTCTGCTGGTAATGGGCCAGTACATCCGGATTTTCATCAAAAAGACGCAAGGTATTGCCGATTAAATCGTCAAAATCCATGGCATTGTTCTTGAAAATTTTTGTCTGATAACGTTTATAGACCTTGGCCACCAATTCATCCGGATACTGTCCGGACACCTCATCTTCAAAGGCTTCTGGTGATACCATGTCATTTTTCGCGCCGCTGATGCGATAGAGAACGCTATTGACAGGCAGCTTCTTATCGTCGATATTCAGCTCCTTCATACATTCCTTAACCAAAACCTTCTGGTCTGATGTATCGTAGATCACAAAGTCGCTTTTATATCCAATACGCTCCGCATCCCCTCTGAGTATACGCACGCAAATCGAGTGGAAGGTTCCCATCCACATGCCGTAGGATTCGCCGCCCACAAGATGGCTGACCCTGTCTTTCATTTCTTGGGCTGCCTTATTGGTAAAGGTGAATGCCAAGATATTACTTGGAAACACCCTCTTTTCTTCAATTAAATAAGCGATTCTATGTGTCAACACGCGGGTTTTTCCAGAGCCTGCCCCAGCGACAACCAAAAGTGGCCCTTCTGTCGTTTCAACGGCTACCCGCTGCATTGGATTCAATGTAGATAAATTCATGCTATTTCTCCTCATATTTCTTCACTAGGACTAGTATAGCATTTTTGGCCCTCTAAAAACATACGTTCTTATCGATAAGCTGAGAAAAGGCAGGTCCCTTGACCTGCCCTGTCTTTTGCTATTTAATTTTCACCTTCATGCCTTCCGCCAGCTCATTCCCAGGCGATTGGACTAGCATATCGCCTTCGGACAGCCCCTCAAAAATCTCGACATACTCTTCCCCTTCAAGACCGATGGTTACAGGTGCCAGTGTCGCTTTACCACCAACCACTTTGAAGACATAATCCTGCCCATCGATTTTAAAGAGGGCGCTGTCCTTACATCTTAAAACCGCCTCTTTTTCTTCAAAGATGATTTTAAGATCAAATTCATAACCATATTTTTCGAAAGCCATAGCCTCCGGTTCTATTTCCACCTTGATCCGTTTCTGCTCAATCCCCAAATCCGATACTTTGGTAAAGGCCTTTGGATAAATCTTTGCGATTTTGCCCAACCATTCCTCATCAGATTCCGGATCGGTGATGATGACCTTATAGCCAACCTTGACCCCTGCTGCATCCGAAACCAGCAAATCCGATACCACTTGAAAAGCAGAAGGATTGCTAACTTCGACAATCGGCGTACCGAAACTCACCGCATCGCCAATTTCGACGAATTTATCCGTCACCACGCCATCCATCGGCGCTTGAATGCTCATTTGATTTAATTGTCTTTTTTCCAGTTCCAATTGGGCGTTCAGCGCTTGTATGCGACTCTCGTATTGTTTTTGAACACTTTCTGAGACCCCTTTAGTCAATAGGGTCAAATCGTTTTGCGCAATCCTGAGAGATTGTAGACTGTCTTCATAATCACGCTTGGAATTATCTAGATCCACTTTACTGATAGCACCGCTTTCATACAGCAAGCCATTGTCATCATAGACTTCCTTGCTTTCAATAGATGCATTTTGTGCCACGGCAATCTTCGATTTGATTTGCGCAATACGGTTGCTGTCTGCGCGACCCGCCTCTGCCAATTCTGCGTAAATGGCGTCGATCTCAGCCTCCGTGCTTTGAATGAGCAGCAGTTGATCACCTTTATCCAGCTCGATCAATACGTCGCCTGCCTTCACGGTATCGCCCTCAACATGATGAATCGTCTCGACGACACCAGAGACTCTACCATTTAGCGTAATGGCCTGCTTGGCCTCAAAGTCGCCGACTTCCTCCACATAGCTCTGAACAACGCCAGTATCTACGACTGTACCTTGAAGCTCCAAGCCAGATCCTTTCATACCCATGGCAGCAACCATTACGCCCACGACTACAGCCGCAACTACCACATATTTCTTTTTCCCGGCCCACAGCCACTTTATCCATTTTCCTATCGTTTTCATACAGCACCTCCGATAACCTGTTATGTTGTTCTATTTTTTAGAGCGTCAATAAAATTCAATCTATGCAAACGTCCATAGGTTGCCAATTGGGCAATAATGACGAATATAATTGTGATAATGCCACCATAGAAGAATATTGCCGCTGGTATTTTTATATTGAGACTGTAAAATTCAGTTGTCAGGGCTTCACCAATGCCATTTAGCATCGAACTTGCAACAGGAATGCCCACGGCAATGCCAAATAGGGTCATAATGATATTTTCGTAAACCACGGTCTTGAAAATCTCATTTTTCGTAAAGCCCATGACCCGAAGGGAAGAAAACTCCAACTGCCGCTCATTCATACTGATAATCGTCGAGTTGTAGATAATGGCGAAACCCAGAATCCCTGCAAAAATGATCATCAGGCTGATACTCATATAAAACACATCCATGAATTGCAAAAACCCTTCCTTCATATCGACGACAGACTGTATACTACCAACATACTTCATGTCATCCAGAGTCGATTTCACATCATCTGTAGAATCGATGTAGACGCCTGTAATCAGCTGGTCGTCCATGAATGCCTTCTGCATGTAGTCGATATCCATATAGGCATTGGACCCCAGATTCTGCTTGACCAGACCGGTAACTTCAACCCACTGATCATCCCGTTCCGGCACGAAGGTTTTAACCAGCAGCTTATCGCCTACATGGATCCCCATAATTTTAGCAAGGCCTTCGGAAAGCAGCATGCCCTCATTTGGCACCTTCAGCGGTCGATTCTCTGCATCCACAAAGTTGTAAAAAACCGTATCCGGTTTGACGCCGATAATGTTGATGATCTTGGATTTCCATTTGTGTTCTATTTTAAAGGGAAATTCAATCTTCCCCTCTATGTCGCTTGTATCGATGACACCCTTGATATCATAAAGGGTATGCTCGTTCATCGGTTTTAAAAAATTGACGTTGTAATCCATCTTTTGAAACTCGGAATAATGCAGAAGAAAGACTTCATCCATGGCCACAAATTGGTAGAGCGGGAAAACGGTGATGGCATAGGTCAATGCAATCCCCATCACCAAAAAAACAAAACGCTTCTTGCTCCGAAAAATATTCTTTAAAACGATTTTCCAACTGAAAGAAATATGCTTCCATAAGATCCGCACGCGTTCCAGGAAGATGCTGCGTCCCACTTTAGGCGCATCCGGCCGCATACTTTCTGCGGGATGAAT
Organism: Clostridia bacterium; assembly: GCA_016938815.1. GTDB lineage: Bacteria > Bacillota > Clostridia > Peptostreptococcales > Acidaminobacteraceae > JAFGTX01. Next base: position 14,960 of record JAFGTX010000055.1, read on the forward strand.
CTTCATAATGCGCCGCGAGCCGAAAATACCCGCGCCAACACAGAAAATCACGGTCATGAACATCCCGGCAAAAATGTATTCAATGTAGAAATTGCCTACCAACATCGGCACGTCAAAACTGTATTCCACATACATTCTGGCAAAAAGTTCCGCGACCTGCATACCGAAATAGATGCCTAGAGTGCCTCCGATGACGCCGATGCCCATAGAATACATACTGTAATGGATCATGAGTTGACGGTTGTTGTAACCCATCGCCTTTAAAATGCCGATCGCCATTCGGTCATTACGCACAATTTTAGTGATCATCGTCACGATAATGGCAGCGGCAGCAATCAGAAAGATAAAGGGCACGGTTCTGGCAGAATTCTTACCCTGCTTGATTTCCTCTTCCACCATCCTGTTGCTCAACTGGTCCTTGTGACTGATGACGCGGCTGGCGCCATAGCGCTTGAGCTTCTTCTCTAAGGTGTCCACAATACCATCGATTTGCTCTTCATCTTCCACTTTGATGAGCAAATCATTATAGCTGTTATCATAGCCAAAAGCCTTCTGCGCAAAGGATTCCTCTAAGAATATGATACCGAATTTCTCGTTGTCCGGCAAAAGTGTTTGCTCGTTTTCGATGACGTAGACAAATTCAGAAGAGGATACGATACCCTCAACCGTTAAACGGTATGTCTTGCCATTGATTTGAACATCCATTGCATCGCCTATTTCGATGCCATTGGCCTGAGCATAGGTCTGAACGACCATCACCCCTCGATTGCCCCTCACGAAACTGCCTTCTCTTATATAGAGGTTGTGAATCGCCCGATCCTGATCTTCAGGCACCGATACGACCCGCAAAGTCCCCCGAACGCCATCCTCGTTGGTATAGGCAATATCCGATTTGACCCGACCTTGAATATCCACGATGCCGTCGATATCATATAGGAATTTCAGAGCATTGGCGGGAATTCTATTCAATTCTACATAAATATCGGCTGCATTGGTTGCCTGCTTGTAAGCCGAGACGGTGGTCTCCAGATTGACCATGGCCATGGAAAAACCCACATAGGACATGATGCCGATGATAATCACCAGAGAAACCGCAATATATTGACCCAGAGTATGCTTGATCGTACGTAGCAGCCTCAGATTCAACTTTGTCATTACCATTCAATCCTTTCTGTCGCTACCGGATGCGCATTGACGTAGTTGTCGATGACTTTGCCGCTTCGCATCTTGACCACGCGGTCTGCCATTTGAGCAATCGCCGCATTATGGGTGATGACGATCACCGTCTTATTATAATCCTTGTTGATTCGGCTCAGTAAATCCAAAATCGTAACACCGGTTTGGAAATCCAGTGCGCCTGTCGGTTCGTCACATAGAAGAATGTCCGGATTTTTGGCAACCGCTCTCGCAATGGCCACACGTTGCTGCTCACCACCACTCATTTGAGAAGGAAAGTGACCGCTACGGTCTCCTAAACCAACCGCCGACATCACCTCATCGATATCTAGAGCGTCCTTGCAGATTTCCGTTGCCAACTCCACATTTTCTCGCGCCGTTAGATTGGACATCAGATTGTAAAACTGGAAAACAAAGCCTACCGTATTTCTGCGATATAGGGTCAGGGCACGTTCATCGTACTCTGTAATTTCATTGCCCATGACAAAGACACGGCCTTCGCTCGGCAAATCCATGCCGCCGACGATATTCAGCAGAGTACTCTTGCCAGAACCACTCGGTCCCAAAATGACCACGAATTCACCCTCTGTGATCTCAAAACTGACATCATTTAAGGCGTGAACATTGACTTCGCCCATCTTATAGATTTTTTTTACCGCTTCTACACGTACAAAGTTATTGCTTGCCATATCATTCACCTCTACTCGGGTTGATGTTTGCTTGAATTATTTATAATGTCATACATCAATGTGACTCCATAGTCACATTATACTGCACCAGAAATAGTTTGTAACCATATTATTACCCTTTTACGACTTTTTTAATAATTGACACCTTCACCTTACATAATAAATTCTACTTAATGTTTCTAAATCCATTATCACGGTATTCTTCATCCTATTAATCTATAAGTCAATTGTCACAGTAGGTAGATCCGTTTTTGAAAACTTTTTTTACACCAATTTAGTATATGAATAAAGATGGGTATAAAGGTATTGAGGTGACGAAAATGAAAAAAAATTTTTTAGGCAAATTAGCAACTTTTTTCATCCAACAATTTGAAATGGCGTTGCTTGTTATTTTATTAATCCTGTCGATTGGTCTGTTTGGCTTTTATACATTGCCAAAAGAATCATTGCCAGAAATCGTACTCCCTACAATTACAATTCAAGGCCTCTATCCTGGAGCGAGTCCAGAAGATGTCGAGAACTTACTTGTTGATCCTATCGAAAATGCTTTGGCGTCAATATCCAATATAGACAGTATCACTTCAGACAGTCGTTTCGGCTTCGCTTTTATTACCGTCAACTTTATTGAAGGTACAGACGTAGATTTTAAAAAATTAGAAATTGATAACCGCATCAACAACATCACTTTTTCAGAAGGCATCGTAAAAGTCGAAAGCAGCATTTTCAAAACCAGCGAAATACCTCTGATGAATATAAGCGTATCCGGCGAAACGGATATTTTTACCCTGACAAATATTGGTGAAGATTTGAAAGAAGTATTAGAACAAATACCATCTATTGATCGTGTTAATCTTTACGGTGGTTTAGAAAAAGAAATTCATGTCGTCGTGAATCATATAAGAATGCTTGAACACGGTGTCACTTTTAACGACATCCGAAATGGTCTTTCAAATATCAATGTTGCTCTACCACTCGGCTCACTAGATCTCAACGGCATTCACTATAACTTAAAGATTGATGAAAGTTTAAAAAATGTTGATATGATTGAAAACGTACTGATTGAAACATCGACAGGCAATCGAGTCTTCATAAGAGATTTTGCTGAAGTCCTCATGTCGCATGAAAAGATCACTGAATTGAACCAAACTTATGTTGATGGCAACATTGTGCCATCCATTTTCCTAGAAGTCATCAGAAAAGCTGATAGCGATGTACTGGGAACCAGTAGAAAAATCAAAGAGTTACTTGAAAGTGAAAAAGGGCAACTTTACCCAGAAAATATTACCATCAGTTATTCCAACGATTTGTCCAAAAGTGTCCAACGAGACCTAAAAAACATACAAGAGAGTGCTCTTTCGGGGCTAATCGTCGTCCTAATCGTTTTATTTTTATTTATTGGCCTAAAAGAAGCCATGGTGGTCTCTATTACTATCCCGCTTTCTTTATTAGCCACCATTGGTGTTTTAAATTTTTTCAACATGACGTTCAATGCTTTTGTCGTCCTTGGACTTATTGTCGCTCTAGGCTTACTAGTCGATAATTCCATTATCGTTATGGAAAATATCAACCGCTTGCGTTTATCAGGTTATGCACTGGTGGACGCTGCAAATGAAGGTACTAATCAGGTTGCATTACCTATATTATCTGCAACTATGACAACTTTAGCTGCCTTTTTTCCTCTTGCTATTTTGCCAGGTACATTGGGTGATTTTGTATCCACCATTCCAATTACCATTATGATTACATTGGTTATGTCGCTCATTGTTTCCATAACTATTACACCTACTTTATCCGTGAAACTATTAAACAAAAAATTCAAGCAGGCATCCTTCATTGACAACCATTTTATGACACATGTCATTCCAATTTCAATAGTGAGCTTATTGGCATATTACGCTTTTGCAAGCGACGGCAAACAGATTGCATTGGGATTATCTGCAGTGTTTCTGTTCGGAATATTGACATTGATTAAATCATCAAATGTTCATACCTTTACAGAACAATCGCGATGGGTTAAAAAATATCGACATTGGATGCAAAAAATTTTAATCAGTCATTGGAAAAAAGTCATTATATTATTGAGTGGTATCACTGTATTATTGATGAGTTTTGCTTTTTTTTCCGTTGGCCTTGTAAAAGTGTCGTTTTTTCCACAAAGCGAACCAGATAGCTTAACCATTGAAGTCAATGCCCCTGCCGGTATCACACTAGAAGAAACCACTGATATCGTTGCAAAAATAGAATCCTTATTGACAGGCATCCCCGATATAGATTCATTCAACACAACCATAGGTGGTGATGAATTAAACAAAGCCTTCATAAATGTTGCTTTTGACAAAAATAAAACACAATCCGGATTTGCCTTAAGAAACCGTGTTGAAAATGAAATGTCAACAATACCCGGCGCGGAAAAATACATCCAATCCATTTCACAAGGGCCACCCATTGGACGTCCTATTAGTATAAAAATCATCGGTGAAGATCTAGATCAATCAAAATGGTTAGCTGGACAATATAAAACATTATTACGTTCAATAGATGGTGTATACAACGTAGATATTTCCGCAAAAATTGGCGTACCACAACTTTTCATTGATGTAAAAGCAAGAAAAGCTCAAACCTACGGGATCACCGTTCAAAGCGTTGCAAGTCAAATTCGCGGTCAAGTAGATGGAATTCAAGCGACTTCAGTTGAAGAAAACAGAGAAACCATCAATGTGATGATTATGAAAAGTGAAAAAGCCATTACGGATAAAAAAGAAATTGAAAATCTCTACATAAGCACGCCTAAGGGTGTTATGTTACCTGTAACTAGTCTAGCAACCCTACATGAAATAGAAGGAGGCTCCAATATCAAACACGAAGATGGCGATCGCGTTATTTATGTAGAAGCAGATCTCAAGGAAAACGCCAATATTACAGATACAATCAATCATTTTAATCAAATGCGTCAAAATATAGAAATCCCATTGGGCACCCATGTCCAAATTGGTGGTGACATCGAAGGGATTCAAGATAGTTTTATTGATTTGTTTCAGAGTATGATTCTTGCCGTTTTCTTGGTTTTTATCATACTGACCGTGCAATTCAAATCTATTGCACAACCCTTTGTCATATTACTAACCGTGCCCATGGCAATCATAGGCGTTATTTGGGGATTGGCAATTACTCAAAACGACTTTGGATTCTATGCTTTTATGGCACTTGTAGCTTTAGTTGGTATTGCCGTCAACGATGCCATCGTACTGATTGACTACACCAACTATTTAAGAAAGGAAGGGGAACACCTCATTGAAAGTATTGTAGAAGCCAGCGTTACTAGATTAAATCCAGTCTTGGCGACGACCATGACAACGATATGCGGTGTGCTACCATTGGCTTTTAAAAATGTTTACTATGCACAATTCAGTTTTTCTCTTGTCTTTGGGTTATTAGTAACAACCATCTTAACATTAGTTTTCATTCCAATTATTTACTCGATTTTAGAAAATGTAAAATTGAAATATCATCGTATAAACGGAGGTGCAAATGATGAAAAATAAATGGTTAATACTCAGCATAATTTTTATATCACTTACCACTGGTTGTCAGCAAAGATCTGACTCTGAGGTGAATTCCGATTCTAATATAATCAGTGAGACGCCAGTAATCACCGTACATCCCATTGAAATGGATTTTCAGGAATCATTTTTAGGCATTGGCTACTTTAAAGCCAGTAACACCTTGAAAATTAATACAGGCAACAGTGGCAGTGTAGAGCAAATATTAGTATCCCCTGGACAAAGCATTCATACAGGCGATATACTTTTTAAGCTCGATCAATCAGATTACGAAAATAATTATAAAAAAGTAGAAAGTCAGCTTCGTACGGTCAGAGACAATGCTTATATCCTGTATCAAGATCAAGAAAAAGATTTTCAACAAAAGTCTATTTTATACGAAAAAGGCGCTTTATCAAAATTAGAATTGGATAATGCACGTTCAGCGCTAAGCCAAAGCAAAAAAAATTATCAAGACGCCATAACCGCTTATAGTACACAAACAGCCACATCAAAAGATGCCCTAGAAGATCGAACCATCACCAGTCCAATAGACGGTCGAATTGGTGCAATTTATATCAAAGTACATGAAGAAGTACAAAATACGGTTGCAATGGAAATTATCAACGACAATCCGATGTATGTATATGCCATGGTAACAGGCAAAATACTCACTTCTATTTCTAGAGAAGATGAAGTATTAATTTATCCTGATGGTGATGAAACCTTTGCTTTAGCAGGGTATGTTTCAAATTTCAACATCATTCCCGATGAAACCAATGGCTTATTTCAAGTGGAAATTATTGTAAAAGATGCTCCCCACAGTACGCATACCGGAGAATATGCCGAAGTAGAATTCATTCGTCAACGCAGAAAAAATTTGGCCATTCTCAAAAAGAGTATTATTCAAGATAACAATCAGTCGTATGTTTATACCGTTGAAAACAGTATCTCAAGAAAAACACCGGTTCTGACAGGTAGCACAGAACAACAATACATTGAAATCATTGATGGCCTCGACATCGACGATGCTGTCGTCATTCAAGGACAAAGCTTTTTAGAAGACGGGGACATGGTCATTGAACAATCACAATAAAGCAATTATGTCATCACAAAAAAACAGGCACTAGATTCAGTGCCTGGTGAGCATAATGCTCAAAATATATGACTGGTTCGTAGAAGTAGTGCTCTACGACACCCAAATTAACTGATTCTAGCATCTACAATAATTCAATACCATGTGCCAGACACTCTTCCACCATATCATGCGGCCAAATGCTCGCTTGAACCTCGCCGATATGGGCTTTTTGAAGGAAGAACATACACATTCTCGATTGGCCAATACCACCGCCTACTGTATAAGGCAACTCTTTCTCCAGCAGCATTTTGTGGAATGGCATCGTTCTTCTGTCATCGCAGCCCGCAATCGTCAACTGTCGATCCAGCGATTCCTCATCCACGCGAATACCCATTGAAGAAAGTTCAAATGCGCTTTGGATTACAGGGTTCCAGAAAATGATATCGCCGTTTAATTCCCAATCATCGTAGTCTGGCGCACGACCGTCATGCTTCTCACCCGATGCCAAGGCACCACCAATTTTGCTGATGAACACGGCACCCTTATCCTTAGAAATCAATGATTCTCTTTCCTTTGGCGTTTTGCCTGGGTACATGTCTTCCAATTCTTGAGTCGTAATGAAGAAAATGTCTTCCGGCAACTGATGGTCAATTGCTGGGTATAAACCAGCCATGTAGGCCTCTGTTCTTTTGAACACTTCGTAGATTTTTTTAACGATCTCTTGAAGTTTGTCCTCTGTACGCTCTTCTTTCGAAATGATTTTCTCCCAGTCCCACTGGTCCACATAAATCGAATGTAGATGGTCTAGTTCCTCGTCTCTACGAATCGCATCCATATCCGTATAAAGCCCCTTACCCATTTCGAATTTGTAGCGGTGTAGCGACATACGCTTCCATTTCGCCAAGGAATGCACTACTTCGATGTCCTCTTTGGTATGCATGATGTCGAAACTCACCGGTCTCTCAACGCCGTTCAAGTTATCGTTTAGGCCTGTTTCCGGTCTAACGAATAGAGGTGCGGAAACCCTTGTCAAATCTAATGCTTTCGCTAATTCTTGCTGAAAGAAGTCCTTGATTTGCTTAATGGCAACTTCCGTTTCCAACAATGTCAATTTTGATTCATAACCGATTGGTAATCTTACGCCTGTTCTGCTTGCTTTCATTTTCTTTTCCTCCTGAATTTTCATCTCTGGTTTTTTATAGTCAACAACGATCGTAATAAATGCAATTAAAAAAACCTTCCGTCACTACATCTCTGTAGGGACGAAAGGTTAACTTCCGCGGTACCACCCATGTTTAACTTAAACAAGTTCTCTTTATTCAGATACGGACCCTAAGTCGATATCCTACCCGATTAACGGTCGGGAGCCGTCTAAGTCTACTCGTTTAAAACTTTCGGTTAGAAGCTCGGAGATGTTTTTCAACTATAGCGTTTTATACTGGACTCTCACCGCCACCAGCTCGCTTAAATAACTACTAAAGTTTACTTCTTCTCGTCGTCGCCTTTATTACGATTTTTTTATATTTCCGATTTTAAAGCATGTCTCGATGCTTGTCAACACATCGATTGCATAAAAATTAATTTTTCTGTTTTTTTACAAATAGATATTGACCAGCAAACCCTGTATTTCTCCCACTTTTTTGAGGATTCTAATCTTAGATTCCTCCTGAGCTAAAATGATATCTGTCAGCTCAAGCAATTTCTTGTCGACTGCCGACACCACCCTAAGCACTTTGGAACGCGTGCTTCGAGATAGACCCCTGCGCTCTTCGATTCTCAAGCCATACTTGACCGCTTCTTCGACAAAGCCTTTAACCATGTCGCGGTATTCAAATAGGCTCTCCACCGTCCTGCTCTCAATCAGGTTTTGGCCTTTCTCTTGAACCTGCGCCATCATCTCATCCAGCATCTCTTTTTGTCTATGGTCATCCTCCGCATTGTCCAGCAATTCCTTGAAACTGATTTTATTCACACGCTCCATGTCATTGACTGGCGTGGTTTTTTGGATTTTGCTTGTCCCGGTTTTCGATACCCGATTTACCTTCATACTCATCTTTTTTCTAAGCCTCTTCCACTTTCTGTATCACATCAATCAAGCCGGACACGACGAAATAGAGCTGTGGCGGTATATTATCCCTAAGATCCGTTGAAATCGCATGCTTAAGCTGCTTTGGATCTTGATTCACTGCAATATCCGCTTTCGCACATTGATCAATCATATCTTTGGCATAGCCTTCCATATCGTTCAATTTATCATATTGTCCTACACTTTGTAATTTGCCATAGCCTTTCATATCCTAAAATCAAATCCTTTCTGTGCGGCGTCGTAAGTCGTCTGCTGCGAAGTCGTTTCTTCGGACACAGATTGTTCTTTCAACATGTTCCGCCCGAATTTTTTATGATCGTCCAGCGGTAGGAAGTTGACGTTTTTCGCCTTTAATCCCACCTCTTCAAGAATATCACCTAAGTTGTCCAGTAGCGGCTCGATCACATCCTTAAGATTTTCATCATCGTTCTTCACGGTGATGGATACCCCTCTATCTTGAATATCCACTTTAATGCCGGTTGGCCCGTATTGTTTCAAGTCCACGACAAAATACAGGCTACAATTTTCCCAGTCCAAACGATTATTGGCATCCCTCGAATTGACGTAGAGCTTCATATTCTTGACTTCCTGCTCGTTAACGATTGGAATGTTGAAGAACATGGTCTGCTGAGAATTCTTTTGCCCTTGTTTATTCAAAAGCTGTTGTCCCGTTAAGTTATTGAGGGATTTCTCAAGGGTTTCCACCGTCTTGTGACTCTCCTCTTTCTCATCGCGCTCTAATTTATACAGGACCTCTTTAAGATTGCTCTCGATCTTGACGTCTTTCTCAAAATTCTTGAGTTGAGACAGCTTTTCACTCACTTCATATTCATGATTCAGCCCCAAGCTTCGGAAAAGATCCAGCACACTACGTGCAGAAACACCCTCCTGCTTATAGCTTTGCAGCTGCATCACTTGCTTCTCTTGAAGGGATTTGTCCTCTTGTGTAAATGCCTCGCTCTGTTTCAGTGCAAAGGCCTGAATTTTCTGTTCTGACGGTTTGAAAACCGCCTCTGAGAGTTCCTTGGTCACATGTTTGACAATGGCCTTAGCACCGGCAACATCGTTCTTTGACAGCAATTGCTGGGCTTCCTGAAGGTCACTGGTCATCTTAAGCAAACTCTTTTCCATGGTCATGGATGTATAGAGTGGGATGTCGCTTTTCATCAAAACGTCGTCCAACTTATTGATAACCGTTTCCAGAACCGCTTTGACCTGGTCCGACGTCAGTGATTTTTCTTCGCTGGTCACCGTATCCAGAAGTTGTAGCATGGCACTTTGTTCTGTCTTGAAGGATTCCGCCACCGTCTGCATTTTCACCGTCACAGATTCGACCACATAAAGCTTGATGGTATCGCTGTCATTTAAGGACGCCATCATCTCTTGGACCACGTCATCAACTGAATTCAAGGCTTCAGACACCCATGCTGCAATCTCATCCATGAAATCCTCATCACTTGCCACAGTCGCCTCATCCTCGTCGTCTTCTAATGTCATCACAGGAACTTCAACCCCTTCATCTAAGACCGTTTCAGCAACTTGTGAAGCATCTTCTAGCGAGGCCAAAGCTGCCAATAAATCAGCTGCACTGGTGATCAATGTGCCTTCGCCGTTTTTAGCGGCTTCAATCAGGGCACTGAACTGATCCATCAATGCCTTCAAATCAAACTGGTCACCTTCCTGTTGATATTTGATCTCAATCACTTCGATGGTAATACGAATGGTCACGGTAATATCGCCATCAACCTTGCCGCTAAATTTGCTGAGAAACGCTTCGCCAAAAGCTTTTCCAAGGGCCTTTGCCAGCGCCTTCATCACAGGCGTACCAGATTCTATGTCCTTGAGAATCTCCGCTTTCATATCTTCTGGAAGTGCCATCTCTTTGACGTCACCTTCTGTAATCATGCCCTCAGCGTCCTCTCCCCCAACGACGAGTACTTCAATAGATTCCTCCAGTTGAAAGTCAGAGTTGATCGCTTCATGAATACTATTCAAGTTGCTTTCCGTCATTTCTACGCCATTGCTGGCTGCAATTTCAATCGTCTCCAGTTTATCTTCGCGGCTTCCCTCATTATTCTGAAGATAGGCTTCAATGCCCTTTTGATTCGTCTCTGTTTTCGGTACTTGATAGCGCTCCAACAGCTCATTGACCTGGGCATCCTTGCTCCAATACTCCTTGCTACCATTCACCACACGACCTGTGGTTTCACTTTCAGACGCTTTATCCCCGTATTTATTTTGAAGTTTCAACTGATTCAACAGCATATCGTTAATTTTCATCGTCTTCACTCATTTCTTTAGGTTCTAATCGACTCTTACAATACAGTTATCGACAAAAGCCGCCGACTTCTACAGTGTTTTTATAAGGAATATTGCGCTAGGCCAGAAAACCATAACCTGTTGCACGCTATAAAAATAGCGCCTGTTCATCACAGGCGCCAACATCCATTTCCAGATGATTAACTATGTTCATACAATTGAGGCTGCTCTTCTAAATAGGTCTCAGGTACTTCATTTTCGTTAATGGCAAAGACAGAAATTAAAATCAAGACCCCTCCAGCTATCTGCAAAAGCGTCATAGACTCATGAAGGAAGATCATGCTGAACATCACGGTCAACAGCGGCAATAAATTAAGAAAGACAGAGGACACCGACATGCCTAAAATATCCAGCGCCGTCAAATAGGTATAGAAACCCACGACCGATGCAAAAATCCCCAAACTGCTGATATGTATGACTATATTAGGTGTCAGCAAACCGTAATCAAAACCTTCCATCCAAGCAAAGGGAATGAAGCAAACCATGCCAATGAGCGATTGATAAAAGAGCAGATGCAGTTGAGAATAACGCTCAAACAGAGGCTTGGTGACGATCATATAAACAATCCATGATAAAACCGCACCAAACATCATGCCGTAGCCTCTAGCATAACCAGAAGCAAGGAGCTCGTCCACATTAAAGCCAACAATCAACGCCACACCCGCCAGTGAACACACAATACTCACCAATACCTTTTTCGTAAATTTCATTTTGTAGATGATAATATCTGCAATGACCGAAAATACAGGTATGGTTGCAATAATCAGGGATGATGCCGAAGCTGACGTATACTTGACGCCATTGTTCTCAAAATAGAAATACAAGGTAATGCCAAGGGCACCCGCTATGAAAACATAGGGCCAATCCCGTTTCTCCACACTTAAATCCACTTTTTTGACTTTTACCATCACCACTAGAATTGCCGATGCCAAGATAAATCGAAGCATTCCAAGCGTCATCGGTGGTACAACGGCCACTGCCACTTTTATATTGATAAAAGAGATACTCCATACGAGAGCGGTAATCATCATTGCTATTATGCCTATTTTTTTACTTTTATTCATCCCTATCTCTCCTCTCGCGTCCTCACTCCATTCTACTCTTAGAACAGAGACTTAGCAATACTTGCTAAAAAAACTGAAAAAAGAGCGCCACCGGTGATAGCCAGCGCAAGAACCCACCTAGTGGAAAGAGTGCCATCACATCGGTTGCCATAAGGCACCACAAGATGAAAATCCCACTAAAAAGAAACATCAACTGCGTCAGTTCCAAATCTATTCTGCTGACCCCATAGCCCATAAGAAACATATAAAGGCCTGTGGCACACGTAGCCATCAATAGGCTCATCCAAGTAAAATCAGGGGTCACGATGCACACGTTGAAGGCATAGTAACTTAAGAAGCCGCCCACTAGGGCTATACCTAAAAGTAAAACAATATACTCGCTAAAATACTGCCCCAAATGGATGCCGGACAAGCTGAGTCTCTTAATCAAGTGGTTGCGGCGTTCAAGATAAAATCTTCTAGTCACCAATAGGGTACTAATGAATAGATAGAAACACCAGCTCCACAAAAACCCTTTCGTGAAAAAAGGCGGCTCTTCCAAACCTTCCGCCGCCACTTGCCCATCACGGGAGATGACACTGAAGATCAATAGTTCATTTTCTGCATAGTAGGCGTCAAAAGCCGCTTCATAAGCCCCACGCGTGTAATCCGAATTAAACTTTTTCAGTCGATTGTAACCATCACTCACCAACCAAGTTCTGACGATGCTCACACTCACCTGGTCGTTGAGCCAATCACGGTAAGGACTTTCAATCATCGATACCACTTCAACCAGCTCGCCGTAATCCCCAGCTTCTATTTTGTCTTCAAAACCCTCGAGTACCACATAGGCCTGCAGCACGTCTTTGCCCGCAAGCCCTTTGACAGCCGCCGCTTTATCCTCATAAACCATCACCGTCAGTGAAGGCTGTTCACTCAGCATCTGAATAAAATCATGGGATTGCTTGGTTTCATCGAAATCCACCACGCCAATATGATAGGTGCTACCCTCAGCCATTTCCATTCGACCTGCCGCCCCCCAAAAAAGGCCAATCAAGACTGGACACAGACACAGCAACCACCAAAGTGGCGACCGACGATGGTGACGCAGTTTTATCATCAAATAATTCATGCCTTCACCGCCTTCTCTCCAGCCTCATAACCAGCCTCCAAGTATCTATAAAGCACCCAAATCATCCATGCATGCAAGAGCAAGAGGCCCAAGCGAACCGTAAAGACGGGATAACCCTTTAGGATATTGTCACCAAAATTAACGATATTGAACTGTCCAATCCAACGCATCATCGACGACAAATAGAACTCCGGAATCAGAATCCCACTACTGTAAATCGTAGCCGATACGACGAGCAGCGCCAAGCTTAGAAAGGTCTTACTTTGATATTGCATCAAAATTAAAATCACATAGCCGTTTAGGAGCACCACAATTCCTATCATGACGATCAAGGCCGGAATGGACGGTGGCAATAAATTGATTTTCAAAATAAGAGCAAACAAGATACCGACAACCGACATACACAGCATGGACCATAAGCTCCCTACAATTAAACGGGCCTGCAGATAGTCTCTAGAAGTCACGCCTGATAATTGTAAACGCACCATCATCCCGCTACGCAGATCCGACACGACGGTAGCATGGGCAAAACCAGCTCCTAGGAATAATGCGGCCCATAAAAGACCGTATCCAAAAAACTGCAGTGTTTCAATGCCTTCAAAGGGATCTTCGACATCGTTGGCAGCGAATACATCGCCACGGGTCAAAAATGCCAATGCATAATCGAAACTGATGGCTTCCAGCAAGCCTATTTTATCTTCATAGGACATTTGCTGTCTAGTTACTTCGCGCCAAAGCACCATGGCACCACTTTGCCCCTCATTTAAGAGGCCCACCATATCTGCCATATAGCCCCGCAAAAATTGCGCACGGATATCGTCACCATCATTGAGGTAGAGAATCAGCTCAGAGGGTAAAAAAGTGTCTAAATTGTTACGGGTGTCTTTTGGAATATGGATCACGCCAATCGCATCACCTTCATCTAGAAGCATCAAGCCTTCTTCCAACCACATTTCTTCAAAGGCGACTACATTCGCCAGTTTATTGTAAGCAATATTTTCTACAAAAGTTCGTACTTCCACCGACCGGTCTTCATCCACCAATACAACGACCGGAAGAGCCACATCGCTTTTTAAAAAGCGACTGCCGGCAAAAATAAGCGCAAAAAAAAGCAATAACAAAAACAACAGCCGAAATGGATGCCCTAAGAGTCGTTTACTCTCATACCATGATAACCACAATCGTTTTTTTATTGCCTTATAATTTATTGAGGATTTCGTCATTTACATCACCAAAATATACAACTGACCCTTCTTCCAAAACCAATATTTTCGTACTGACTTTTGCGATAAAACTCTTCAAATGGCTGGTAATCACCAAGGTTTTCCCCTGGGCGCTCATGGTCATGAGAAAGTTTTCAATCTCTCGACGCACCTTATAATCCACACCGACCACCGGTTCGTCCATCAAGAGACATGTGGGTTGATTCATCAGCGCGATCCCGATATTCACCCGTCGTTTATTGCCACCGGACAATTTCCTCACTTTGGTATGTCGATTTTCGCTCAAGTTCAAAGCGGCCATGACCTCTTCTATTTGCTGATGCAGTAAGGGCTCATCGCCTACGGTACCCAAACCGAACAGCTTGAGATTATCGAAAACCGTTAATTCTTCATACAAGGAAAGCTGCTGTGGAATGTAACCGATTCGATGGTCTCCCAGATTAATGCTTCCTGTATCCGGTTGCATAAAGCCACCTAAAAGAGAAAGGAGCGTAGACTTACCGGCCCCATTGGGGCCGATAACGCCAAGTACGTCTCCTTTTTCCAAACGAAAATCTATGCCTTCTAGAACTTTCTTCTTATTCAGTTTTTTTGATAGATTTTCAACATAAATCATTTTACATCCCCATACCTGAAAGCATGAAAGGTAACATCATTTGCATACC
>JAFGTX010000331.1 GCA_016938815.1 Clostridia bacterium
AACACCTAATTCATGACAGGAACATCATCTTTGATGATATAACCTCGCTGACGCATTAGATTAAGTGCCTGCGAAGCTGTTAATATTTTAGCTTCATTTACAGGACGTGATTCAAGAAAACCTTCAGGTGTGTATGGCTTTAAATCTGTAAGTATGTGCCAGATAGCGGTTAGGATCATACGGCAGATAGCAATGATGGCTTTCTTGTGACCACGACGTGATTTGATCCGTCGGTAGCGAGTGGTAAATTCAGGATGTTTCTTCGATTTGATTAAAGCATTTGCAACTTGTACCAGAACTGGTTTAAAATAAGAACCAGCACGGGAAATCCTAGTGGATTTGATTTTCTGATTACTTTGGTCATTACGAGGACAACATCCGGCCCATGAAACGAGGTTTTTGGCTGTGGGGAAGACAGACATATCACCACCGATTTCAGAAAGGACTTGGATTGCAGTCAGAGGATTCTTATCGAATCCGGGAACTGTACGAATCAGGTTGAGAGCGACCTCATATTTATCACTGAGACGAAAGATTTCCCGTTCTATTTCTGCTTTATGTCTATCTAATTCGTCGATATGTTCAAGACACTGACGAAGTTTAACTGCTTGCTCAGGAGCAATAATACCATCGACAGCAGCCTGGATTTCCTCAATAGGAGTCTTGCATCTGCCATCAACAAAAGGTTTCACATCAAAAAATTCCCCAGGGTGTTGCAAAATTTGTTCTGTAATAGAAAGCGCTGACTTCCCGAAGATATCTGAAAATACTTCGTCAAGTTTCAGATTAGAAACAGTAAGACAGTTATGAGCACGATTCTTTTCACCGGTAATCATACAGGTTAATTTGAAACGGTATCTCACAAGATCTCTTAAGTGACGAATATCAGCGGGTGGGATAAAAGAAGGTTTGACCATGCCGCACATATATAGATCACAGATCCATTTGGCATCTTTGCGGTCAGTCTTATTCCCTTTTTGAGGTTTTGTGTATTTAGGGTGAGAAAGAGTAATCCACAGGTTATTTTTTTCCAAGATATTAAAAACAGGTATCCAGTACTTGCCGGTAGATTCCATGCAAACATCGTTACAGTTGTATTTTACAAGCCAGTCACACAACTCTTGCAATCCTTTGGTAAAGGAAGAAAAGCGAGCTTGCTTATACTCAGTTCGACCGTTGGAATCGGTAATACCGATACAGGCAAAGATCCATGTTTTATGGACATCAAGTCCACAACAGTTAGTACGAATAATTTTAAATGACAATAAAAGAACCTCCTTTGGATTTTTAAATATAAAACTGACAGTGACTGGTCATCCGGCAAAATCGAGTCGACTTTGGAAGAGATAAGTTTACGGGCTACGGTTATGCGCCATTCATTGATGCCTTAACGGATGACCGACAACATATAATAATGCGAGGTCGCCGCTATACAGCCCCGCCACTCACCTCCACGTGCTCTGTAGTGTGTCAGTCTTATAAAGTAAATATAACAGAAGGAAGAAGAACAATAAATTAGATAGTGAGAGAACCAATCGAGTTTCATGGTGCATTGGTGTCTTTCGCAGAAAGATGGGAAATAATAATG
>JAFGTX010000056.1 GCA_016938815.1 Clostridia bacterium
AAAAAAGATAATTTTTTTCGAAGTTTTTTTATTTTTTGCAACTATTGAAAATACTAATACTGCGACCGCTATCTATAGGTTTGATTGATAAAAAACTAACGAAATAAACTAGATTAAAAAATAAACGTGTTTACAAATGACTGAAAATTTTCTATACTTGTCATATAAAACAACAATCCATTTTGAAAGGAGCGTATCTTGTGAAATTAGAAATAGGGAATTATTTCGTTAAAGCCGTAGAATTTGGTGACGCTACAAAATTCTCAAAAGGTACTTTAACGATCAACAAGGAAGAGGCAATCGCATTTGTCAAAGAAGATGAGCACATTACAGAATGTGACATCGTCATCGCTAATCCAGGAGACGAAACTAGAATTGTACCGGTAAAGGAAGCCATTGAGCCAAGAGCGAAAGTTGGAACAGAGGCAGCAGCATTCCCAGGTGTAACTGGTGAATTGTCGCAAGCAGGTGTTGGTAGAACAAACGCATTAAAAGGCTGTAGTGTCTTAGCGGTTGGTAAACACATGGGCAGCTTCGGTGACGGTATCATCGATATGTCTGGGGAAGGTGCAAAGTATACACTATTCTCACAAACAATCAACATTTGTCTTGTTGCAGATAACGATGAAGATTTTGAAAGACATGAACAACAAAAGAAAAACCATGCCATCAGATGGGGTGCTCATAAATTGGCAGAATACTTGGCAAAATGCCTTGAAAATGAAACTGCTGATGAAGTTGAAGTTTTCGAATTAGGTGCAATGACAAAACGTGGTTCAGAAGTCGAAAAATTACCTTCAGTGGTATACGTCATGCAGCCACAATCACAAATGGAAGAAATGGGTTACAACGACTTAATTTACGGTTGGGACTTGAACCATTTCGTACCAACTTTGGTACATCCAAACGAAGTGCTTGACGGTGCCTTCATCTCAGGTTCATTCATGCCTTGTTCTTCAAAATGGTCAACATACGATTTCCAAAACAATCCAACAATCAAGAGATTATACAGCGAACACGGTAAGACAGTGAACTTCTTAGGGGTTATCATGTCGAACCTGAACGTTTCATTAGAACAGAAACAGAGATCTGCGATTTTCGTAGCGAACTTGGCTACTATGATCGGTGCTGATGGTGCTATCTTAGCTGAAGAAGGTTATGGTAACCCAGATGCAGACTTTATTGCATGTTATGTAGCATTAGAAGATGCTGGTGTTAAAGTAGTTGGTATGACTAACGAGTGTACAGGTAGAGACGGTCAATCACAACCGCTTGTAACATTAGATGAAAAAGCGAATGCAATCGTATCTTGCGGTAACGTATCACAACTTATCGAATTACCTGCTATGAAAACAGTAATCGGTGAATTACAAGCTCTTTCTAGAGATGGTTTGTCCGGTGGATGGGAAGGCGATGAAAAACTCGGACCATCAGTAAGAGAAGATGGTTCCATTATCCTTGAAAACAATTCCATGTTCTGTGGTGACCAAGTATGTGGATGGTCTCCAAAAACTATGAAAGAATTCTAGAGAGAGGAAGGCGTAGATACATGAAAAAAGCAGTTTTATATATTAACCAGTTTTTCGCTGGTATTGGTGGCGAAGAGATGGCTGACCACGCACCAGAGATCAGAGAGGGTCTTATTGGTCCAGGTTTAGCATTAGACGCCAGTTTAAAAAATGCAGAAGTGACACACACGATTATTTGCGGTGATAACTTCATGGGTTCTAATACAGATGTTGCAGTTGAGACTATCATGGGCTTCTTGAAAGATATTGAATTCGACATTTTCTTTGCAGGTCCAGCATTCCAAGCGGGTCGTTACGGCGTGGCTTGTGGTACTATCTGTAAAGCGGTTGAAGCTGCGTTTGGTGTGAAAACGATTACATCAATGCATCCTGAAAACCCAGGTGTTGATATGTTCAAAAAAGACACTTATGTTTTCCCAGGCGGGAAAAGTGCAGCAGCTATGAGAAAAGACACAGCTGTTATGGCAGCTCTTGGCGACAAAATTCTTGATGGAGAGACAATGTTCTTAGCAGAAGAAGAAGGTTTCTTCAAGAGAGGTATCCGTCATCAAGTATGGTTAGAAGATGGTAGACCGGCAGTAGACCGTGCTATGGAAATGCTACTTAAAAAATTAGCAGGCGAGCCATATGAAACAGAATTACCAATTCCAAAATTAGATAGAATTCCGATTGCGGCTCCAATTGTGGACCTTTCGAAAGCGACAATCGCAGTTGTAACAACTGGCGGTATCGTACCGGTAGCTAACCCAGACAGAATCCAATCGGCATCAGCTACAAGATGGGGCCGTTACGATATTTCTAAGTTAGACGATTTAGAGGGTGGCGTTTATAAGACAATCCATGCAGGTTTCGACCCAGCGGCAGCTGACGCAGATCCAGACGTTATCGTACCTCTTGACTCTTTAAGAGTGTATGAAAAAGAAGGTAAAATCGGTAAATTACATGATTACTTCTATAGTACAGTAGGTACAGGTACGACAGAAGCAGAAGCAGCTAGAATGGCAAGTGAAATGATTCCATTATTACAGAAAGCCAATGTTGACGGCATTATTTTAACTTCCACTTGAGGCACCTGTACACGTTGCGGTGCAACGATGGTTAAAACGCTTGAAAAAGCAGGTTTTGCAATTGTACAAATGTGTAACTTGATCCCAGTTGCTTCAACTGTTGGTTCTAACAAAATCGTACCAACGATTTCAATTCCATACCCATTAGGCGATCCTAGCACTTCTAAGGAAGCTCAGTGGAAATTAAGACATCATAGAGTGGGTGTAGCCCTAGACGCTTTGACAGCAGACGTTCAAGAACAAACTGTATTCAAAGTGAAGATTTAGGGGGCCGCTATGGATAATAAAAGACAAGGACAGAGTCAAGTTGTGTTTTATGTATCCCTAGTGATTGTCTTCATAATTGCTGTGTGGGGGTTGTTTTTCAGTGAGAACTTCGGTGTTTTTGCTGGAAAGTTAATGAGTTTTCTTACAGTCAACTTTGGTTGGATGTATTTACTTTCAATGTTTGTATTCGTAGTAGTCGCTTTGTTGCTGGCTTTCAGCAAGTATGGCGGCATAAAGCTTGGGCCCGACGATTCCGTGCCCGAGTTTAGTACAAAGTCCTGGTTTGCAATGCTGTTTGGAGCAGGGATGGGTATAGGCCTTGTCTTCTGGGGTGTTGCTGAACCAATCTCACACTTTGTAAACCCACCTAATATGATCCCAGGGAGCCCCGAAGCTGTATCTTTTGCCTTACGTGCTTCGTTTAAGCATTGGGGCTTCCACCCTTGGGCCAATTACGCGATTATCGGATTGGCACTGGCATACTTCCAGTTCAGAAAGGGTTATCCAGGTCTTATTAGTAGCATCTTCATTCCGATTATCGGAGAAAAAGGTGTGCAGGGGCCAATCGGTAAAACGGTTGACATCTTGGCTGTATTTGCAACGGTAGCCGGCGTAGCGACTTCGCTTGGTCTCGGTACGATGCAGATTAACAGTGGTATGAATTATGTCTTTGGATTACCGATGAATGCAACCGTTCAGGTAAGTATCATCGCAGTCATCACAGTACTTTATATATGGACAGCCGTTGCTGGTATCGAAAAAGGTATCGCCTTACTTGGAGATATCAACCTTTACTTAGCAGGTGGTTTGTTGGCACTATGCTTTATCGTAGGACCGAAACTTCTTATGTTCAACGGATTTGCGGAAGGTTTAGGCCAGTATCTTAACAATTTCGTCATTGACAGCTTGCACCTCAACGTGGTTGGGGATAATGGCTGGATCAATGGCTGGACGGTATTCTACTGGGCGTGGTGGATTGCTTGGGCACCATTTGTAGGCTCATTCATCGCCCGTATTTCTAAAGGTAGAACGGTAAGAGAGTTTGTTATGGGTGTTAT
>JAFGTX010000332.1 GCA_016938815.1 Clostridia bacterium
TTAGCAGGGAGGCTCTTATGGCAAGTATCTTTGACAAAATCACGAAAGCATTAACTCTAGATGATACCGAAGAAAAACCCAAAGGTATATTGGGTAAGACAAAACAATTTGTTTCAGAGGTCTTCAAGCCCGAGGAGAAGTTTGAATGGGCCGTAAAGGAGATTAAGAAATATTCGGAGAAAAAGACCCAGTTTTCATCCGAGATCTCCAATTTGGAACATGAATTCGGCTTTTATGACGAAAGTCTTCAACGGAAGATGATTGAATCTCAGCACCAAATCGTTTCAGATAAGAAGTCGAGTCTTGCAAAATTGATGGCAAGCGTCATGAGTGATAAGAGAAGAATTGAACGGTTGGAGATTGAGATTGAGAAGCAACAGGGCGTTATCAAGAGCTTGGGTCTTTTGCCATCAACAGAGGAGGAAAAAAAGAAGCTGAACGATGCCAACAATCATATGAAAGATTTGAGACAAGAGAAGAATGATTTGGAAAGTGCCATTCCAAACTCAATGGCTCGGATTGATCAGTTGAGGGTAGAATAGAACGAAGCACTCGAAGCATACATAGTGGCATTGTCCTACATGGATGAAAACCTAGAAGAAATAGAACGTATTGTAAATGAAAGCGAATTGAAATCGGCTTTTGCCATCCATGGGCTTCCGGCTTTAAGGGAACTGCAGGCAGGCAACATGAGACAGGTTATAGGACACCTCAAGTCCCTTTTTAAGGAGGATAAGGCCTTCAACAACCCTAAACTGGCTCTGGTATATGGTGAATGCCTCAGTGCAACTGGGGCATATGATGAAGCGCTTAAGGCTTTTGGTTACTATGCAGACCTTTATCCTGAAAACCCTGATATTCATCAAAAACTCAGTCAGGTTCATCGAGCGATGAATCAAGAACATGAAGCTATTTTAGAAGAAACGATTTACGAGATGTTGTGTTAGGAGGCCATATGGGCAGTACATTTACGAATCCCATGGGACAAGTCACGGGATATAAGAAAAAGAACGGGAGCATGACAACCTATACCGATGCCCTGAATCGGGTCAAGGGCTATGAAAAAAATTTTGGAGGCGTAACCACTGTGATGGGGTCGATGGGCCAGGTCAAAGGATATAAACACAAAAGTGGTGACATGACCACCATTACCGACGCCATGGGTCAGGTCAGGGCTTATGAAAACGAAAATTCGGGTGTCACCACCATCAGCAACGCCTTTGGGCAAGTCCAAGGCTATAAGAGGAAAAACGGCAATACGATAACTTACACCAATGCGCTCGGTCAGATAACTGGACGGGAAAAAAAGTGAGGGGGATGGCATGATTCAAAGAAGGCATTATTTGCACAAGGATGAAGATCGAATGGTGAAGCGACTGCAGAAGGCCATGATTATCGATTCCAAAGAACTGATCGAATATTACAAGAAATTTGAAGAAGAGCCATTGCTACCGGATTTGATCGGTAAAACTGTGGAAATCAACGAGGACCAATTTCCAAGGGTCTATACCATCGTCAAAAACGTGGCTCAAAGTCTGGATATGGTCATACCTAAAATATACACCTTCGAGAGTTTTTTCTATGACGTCAACGCTGAGGGCTTGGATCGGCCTTGGATCAAGATTTCCAGTAAAACCATAAGCGATTTCAGCGACAAGGAGCTTGAATTTCTGATTGCCCGTCAAATGTGTCATATCAAGGAAGACCACATCAGATACGAAGTGTTGTGTGAACAGCAGTCCAAGCTCATCATGATGGCTTCGAGCTATGGCAGTCAGGCCGCCTCTCCGATTCCTATGGGTTCCATCGGTGTGGGAGAAATTTCCGATGTGGCATCCAGCAAATTCAAACTGGTCGCCAGTCAGTGGAGCAGGGTCTCCGAATACACGGCTGATTTCTGTGCTTATATGGTTTGTAGGGATATCAAAGCAGCCATTTCAGCCATCAAGAAGACCATTGTCAACAGCTCTAGCTTGGCGGATGAGATGAAGCTCAAGTCTTTTCTGAAACAGAGCGATGAAATTTTAAAGTTGGATTCCGTCATGTCCCAGTATTCGATTTTTGATGAGCAGATTCCCTATGGTCCTTTCAGAATCAAGGAGCTTATAAGATTTGCCAGCAGTAGTGATGTGAAAAAGGCGCTTCGTGACGACACGGAGAAATATAGTCACATTTAAGCCAGAAAAAAACTTTAGCCCCTCTAATCCCTACCACTGGCTCCCCGAGAATGAGGATTATTTTTGATTTAACGCATAGGCAACCGCAGCCTTGGCATGTATGGTCGTCGTATCGAAAATAGGAATAGACACATCTTCTTGATGAATGAGGAGAGGGATTTCGGTGCAGCCGAGGATGACCCCTTGTGCACCTTCTTGGGCTAGTTTTTCGATGATGGTCTGATAGGCGGATCGGCTGTCTTCGGTGATTTTTCCGACGACCAGTTCACGGTAGATGATGTCGTGGATGATTTGTCGGTCTTTTTCATCTGGAATGATGACATCGATACCATGCTTGTTGTTCAAGAGATCCTTATAGAAGTTGCCCTCCATGGTGAATTTAGTGCCGAGCAGGGCGACTTTATTTATTTTACGAGCTGTGATGGCTTTACCTGTGACATCAGCGATGTGAAGCACTTTCAGTTTTGTTGCTTCTTCTATGGCGTCAGCCATCAAGTGCATGGTGTTGGTGCAAATCACGATGAAGTCGGCACCGGCAGATTTGAGATGGCATGCTTCCTTTACCATCGTATCGGTCAAGGCCTCCCATTTGTTTTCGTGTTGAAGTTGTTCGATTTCATGAAAATCGAAGGAGTACATCAGGCATTTCGCTGAGTGGCTACCACCTAAAAGAGAGCGGACTTCTTCGTTCATGATTCTGTAGTATTCTTGGGATGATTCCCAACTCATACCACCTAATAA
>JAFGTX010000333.1 GCA_016938815.1 Clostridia bacterium
TGTCCCCAACCATTCTACAGTCGTTAAATAGCCCATTCCCATCTGAATTATCCCAGCCTAAAGCAATGATCTTTTTGCCACTCATTTCGGTAAAAGATACATCGTGCTACCTTTGTTTGGCATGCTGAAAATCTGAAACTCAAGCCATGTCCTCATTGTAAAGTGTTCGGCTACCTGAACAAGCATGGGTATTTGCGTGGCTATGGCGAAGGCTACGACCAACAAGCCAAACGAGGTCACCGTGTTTATTGCAGCAATCGAGGCTCTAATCAAGGTTGTGGTAAAACGTATACCATTTTTGAATCCGATATTGTACCACATAAGCGTTTACTTGCTAGTACTATTTGGAAGCTACTATCCTATATACTACAAGGACTTTCATTAAGAGCCGCATCTAAAAAGATTCCTCTATTTGCACTACAGCTTGCCCGAGGAAAAAGACTATGGATGCGTTTTCAGAACAACCTTTCTCAAATCCGTAATAACCTCTACAAATTAGAAAAGCCTCCCGATTACCACGGCGCAAGCCCTGTCGTTCAGACAATTGCACACATGACTATTGTCTTTCAAAATTCCCCATGTCCCATTAGCGCCTATCTGGCCCGCTTTGGTGGTACCTTTCCTTGAACATTATTTCCAAATTACAAATGATCGCATGACCTTTGATTCCATTGAATAGAGCAAGCAACACAAAGCGACATCTAGCACCCGCTATTATCGACAGCTAAGTTCATTGCATTCACATTCAATGCAAAGGAATCACATGAAACGACCCTCAACTTACCTTAAGCTACGCGTCCTTGGAGCCATCGACTACGCACAAGGAAAATCCATTCGGGATCGCATCCGGAAAATTTCTGAAACAGACTTCATTGATGAAGACGGAAATCCTAGGCGCTTCACGTGGCGCACCATTTCCACATGGCTTTATAGATACAAGCTTGACGGGGTCACCACAATGATCAATAAGAAAAGGAGCGATGCCGGTAAAACCCGAAAAGTATCGCCTGAAGAACTACTGGAAGCCATCAACCAAGTCATACCTCTGTTTCGTGAAAAGGGACGATGGGATAAGAGCGATATATATAGGGCTTGTCTGGAAAAAGGACTCTTATCTCGCAACAACATTGCACCCACCACATTCTATCGATTCATCAGAGACTATGAGCTTCTGAAGCCTGATGATCAATGCCAGAACAAACTTCGCATGGCATTTTCCATGCAGTACGCAAACCAGCTTTGGCAAGCAGATACAATGTTCGGGCCACATATAAAGCATGAAGGGAAAATGGTGCAATCCAAATTGATCGCCTATATTGATGATGCTTCAAGACTTGTGGTGCATGGCCAGTTTTACCCTGGCGAAACATCCACGCAACTTGTTTCTTCGCTTCGATCCGCATTCTACAAGCGCGGAGTTCCAGAGCAACTTTATGTGGACAATGGTAGTATTTATGCGGGTCAGGAGCTTACGCTTGTGTGTGCACGGGTAGGATGCATTCTGCGGCACACCCCTGTGCGAGATGGTGCGGCTAAAGGAAAAATCGAACGTTTTTTCCGTACCGTAAGGGATCATTTTCTTTCGCGAGAACTAGATTTTTCTTCCTTTGCATCGCTCAACAAACTATTCACTACATGGCTTGAAGAGGCCTACAATGCATCAGTCCATTCGTCAACAGGCATGAAGCCCATAGACCGTTTCGGCCTGGATCACAGGCGAATACGCTACTTGCCACCGGATCAAGTAACCGATGAGCTCTTTTATTGCGAAGATACTCGCAAAGTAAAGAAGGATAACACTTTTTCCTTCAGTGGTTCTAGATTCGAGGCTCCAGCAACACTACACGGCAAAGAAATCCAAATTCGCTTTGATCGATTCAAAAAAGACCGCGTGGTCGTCTACTATAAAGGAAACCGCATTGGCGAAGCCAAGTACCTTGATTTAATCGCTAATGGAATCATGCGCAACAAGGCATTGCAAGGGAGTATAGTATGATCAGAGCTCATTTTGGAATCGATAAAAATCCGTTTTCTAACGACGCTTGCGAGCCTTTGCCACATCAGCAAGAGATTCTCGATACACTAAAGGTGCATTCCCAACAAGGCGGCTTCTGCGTCGTCATGGGGCACCCCGGCACGGGCAAATCGGTGATCAGAGATACCCTTGTAAAAAATGATAACAAACGAATAATGGTTGCAAGCATCTCCCGCACCATGCACACTTATTCCAACACAATACGCATCTTATGCCAAGCATTTGGTGTAGAGCATGCCGCTTCTAATTACAAGTGTGAAAAAAATTTGATTGCAGAATCCCTCGCACTCAAGCAAGCCGGAAGGTCTATCATTACCCTTGTCGATGACGCCCACTTGCTTGATATCGACACTCTCAGAAGACTCCGTTTAATGTTCTCCGAGTTTCCCCACAACCATAACCTGATTCTTTTTGGACAGCCGGAACTACTTTCCAGCTTGAATTTGGGCGTGCATGAAGACATTCGTAGCCGTATCACATACAGCGTACTTTGCCCAAGGCTTGGTCCTGATGATATGGAGAATTTTCTACATAGCCAGTTGGATCGGTGTGGATTACCTCATAGCTCATTCTCTCCTGAAGCTATCGGGCTTATCATAAGAACGGCCGACGGCCTTATGCGCAAAATGAGAAACATGGCGCTCTCATGTCTACTAGAGGCGGTTAGGGCCCGCAAAAGGACTGTGGATATTGAAAATGTCAACCGCGTTCTGATGCAACCTCATTGGAGGGATGAACGCGATTTTGATGCCAGGCTCCCTAGCTGATCCTACTTTTTACGATCAGGGTTCTCGAAAGAGGACCCTTTTTTATGATCCAATTAGTAGAGTGATTGACTGTTTGGCCAACGATGTCGTAATTGATACGACAGATGAGGTCGAATGAGCGGTTACGCTTACCTCTGTGGTCATATTGTTATGACGAGTGAGGTTCTCCAAAAGACCGGAATAGCTCGGTTTTCCACCAAATTAGATACCAATTTTGCGACAATTTAATTTGGCAGAGGGTATGATGAGAGCGTGGCCGGGGACA
>JAFGTX010000334.1 GCA_016938815.1 Clostridia bacterium
AAACCCATCATATTTCCGCTCTGGCTGATGTCAGGGCAAGACCGTACAGCTCTTTCAAGCCTGAATTCAGCCAGGAACCTCTCAAATCCTTTCTCCAGAAAAATAATATTGCCTATGTACCCCTGGGCGATCAGTGCGGAGTGTCAAGCTCCAATCGGGAAGGCGGCAGTTCTACCAGGAGTCTTTTTCAAGCCATTGCCAAAAATGAACAATTCAAAAAAGGCCTGGAAAGAATAACAAACGGACTGCAACGGTATCGCATAGCTCTCATGTGTGCCGAGAAGGACCCGCTTACCTGCCACAGGTTTCTCCTGATCTGCCGTCATCTTCCTGCTGGGATCAGGATCAGTCATATTCTGGAAGGTGGAACAATCGAAGGGCAGGAGGAAACAATAGAAAGACTGTTGAAAATGTCAGGGTTGGACCAGCCTGATCTGTTTCGTAACCAACAAGACCTGCTGCACCTGGCATATGCTCTTCAAGAGGAGAAAATCCTCAGGTAGTCTGGTAATGAAAGTTTTCAATCTGTCGTATAAATGTTTATTCATTCTACTTCTGATCATAGTTTCCATTTGTTTGACTCGCTGTTATGTGCGGCCAGTTTGGGGATATTGACACTTTTAAGCATGACAGGCGGGTTTTAAGTAGGTAATTTTACAAGCGTAGATAAACAGCCCATCAAAACTTCTTCATTTTCTCCCCCACAAGCATCGAATTATCACAGTGAGCCCCTTCTTTAGGTGTGCAGTTGATCAATATGGTCATCACTTTATCTGCAACCTTCAAGCAATCAGCATCCTCTAGTTTTACCAATATGTCAGACATTAGCCTATTGAACTCTACACACTGGGAGTAATCGGAAACGGCCCGTTGGTGTAATGAACAGGCAACTTCCAAGTCTTTTTTAATATCTTCGGGGATCGTTTTCATCGCAAGTTCTATATCTCAACTTGGCAATATAATAAAGACGCAACTCAAATTCATTGTTAACGAAGATAATTTTTCCATTGTGGTGGAACAAATAAATGAATGGGCAGGGGTGGTGTAGGTGATATGCTCATATTTTCGCTGCAAAAAAGGGTAAAAATATACCCAAATTGTGAATATAATCTCCTCTTTTCGCCGATGTCCACGCCTGCCTGCATCTAAGTATCTGATATGTTTATTAGTTATTATTTCCTTTCAATAGGTATGGTTTTTGCTGCGGGATTTTAGTTGGTGGGGACTATGAAGTAGAATCGCGTACAGGGTCTTTGGGAATTGTGACCATCGCCTGGTTGTTATTCTGTTTCTGATGTGCGTTCCCTGAAAAGCGATTTTCTTTCACCCCCCCCCTATTACGTGAAGATATAAAAACGGCAATCGGATTTTAGAAGATAACAGTACTCTTAAAATTTTAATCTTTAATAACTTGACAGTCTAAAGTTTTTAGAGGGTTAAGCCGCTATTTTCACTAAATCAGGCTTGATTTTACTGCGTTTGTTACGAAT
>JAFGTX010000335.1 GCA_016938815.1 Clostridia bacterium
AATTATTTTTTTGAAATTATTTTTTTTATCAAGTCCAGCGTCATAACAGGATCGGCTTTACCTTGCGTTTGTTGCATAACCTTACCTACTAGGGACTGAAGTGCCTTATCCTTACCACTGCGATAGTCCTCGATGATACTTGGATTTTCTTCGATAACCACTTTAACAACCGGCTCTAGCATCGCTTCATCGGTGATCAGTTTCATATCATAAGCTTCCACAATCTCTAGTGGAATACCGCCTTTTTCCCATAGAATATCCAGCACTTTTTTTGCAATCGAAGTGTTGATAACGCCAGAGTCGATAAGTTCTACCATTTGTGCAAAGGCTTCAGGACTTATTTTAAGGAGACCCTCTTCTTTATCCACCAACTTAATGACCTCTGCAATCAAAAGATTGGCCATGAGTTTCGGCTGGTAATAGCAGTCGACAGCGGTCTCAAAAAACTCCGCTATACTGAAATCAAGCGCAATCTGGTCTGCATCGTACTCGGACAAGTCATAGGATTCTATATAGCGTTTCTTCTTGACATCAGGAAGTTCCGGCATCGCCGCCTGTAACTTCTTGACATAATCGTCCTCGATAATAATCGGTTGAAGATCCGGGTCCGGGAAATACCGGTAATCATGAGCGTCTTCCTTGGTTCTCATTGAAAAAGACTTGTTCTTATCCTGGTCCCAGCGTCTGGTCTCTTGAACCACACTACCGCCAGCTTCAACCAGCTTGATCTGTCTTTGGAATTCATTTTCAATAGCCCGTGTCACTGCGTTAAAGGAGTTGAGGTTTTTCATTTCAGTACGGGTACCAAAAGTCGATTCCCCCTTTTTCCTTACAGACAGATTGACATCGCATCTGAAAGAACCTTCATTCATCTTACAGTCAGATATGCCTGTATAAAGCAGTATGCCCCTCAATTTCTGAAGGTACATTTTCGCTTCCTGCGCGGAACGAATATCCGGCTCAGATACGATTTCAATCAAGGGTACGCCACCCCTATTGTAATCAATCAGTGTGCCCAGTTCCGGGTGATGCACCAATTTACCTGCATCCTCTTCTATATGAATTCTCGTGATCCCTATTTTTTTGTTCCCGTCCTTGCCTGCCACTTCGATGAATCCTTTTTCACAAAGAGGCTGGTCATATTGAGATATCTGGTAAGCCTTAGGCAAGTCAGGATAAAAGTAGTTTTTACGATCTTGCTTACCGACACTTGTGATTTGACAGTTTGTCGCAAGACCTGCTGTCACTGCGTATTCTACCACCTGACCATTCAATACAGGCAGCGATCCCGGTAAACCTAGACAGACAGGACAAACTTGTGTATTCGGTTCCTGACCAAATTCAGTGGAACAAGCGCAAAAGATTTTTGACGCGGTTTTCAGCTCCACATGTACCTCTAGTCCAATGACCATTTCATATGCCTTACTCATCTTTTAGTCCTCCTTCCAATCCATGTGCCGCCTTAATCAATGTTTTTTCATCAAATGCCTTTCCTATAAGCTGAATGCCAATTGGAAGTCCCTTGCTGTCGTAACCGCCGTTCATAGAAAGGGCTGGTAGACCCGCGATGTTGATCGGCACCGTGAAGATATCCCCCAAATACATTTCAATAGGGTCTTCCGACTTCAGGCCAATCTCGTAAGCTGTCGTCGGCGCCGTTGGTGAAAGAATCAGGTCATAGTCTTCGAACACACGATCAAAATCCGACTTGATCATACTTCTGACCTGCTGTGCCTTTTTATAGTAAGCATCGTAATAACCTGAGCTCAGGGCATAAGTGCCGAGCAGAATTCTACGCTTCACCTCTTTGCCAAGACCTTGACTTCTAGATGCCTTATAAAGTTCATCCAGCGTAAAGTCACCCTCCGGTCTGAAGCCGTATTGAATACCATCAAAACGCGCCAAGTTGGAAGACGCCTCTGCTGAGGAGATAATGTAATAAGCAGGCAGGGCATAGTCCACACTTGTAATCTCAACATATTCTACCGTCGCTCCCAGTGATTTAAAGACCTCACCCGCATGGAGAATAGCATCTTTGATTTCCACATTGAGTTTTTCGTTCAAGAAGTTTTTTGGAATGGCCACACGCAGTCCCTTTAAATCCTGCCCCAGGAAAGCCGTATAATCTTCCACCACCATATCAGATGAGGTAGAATCCATTGGATCTTTGCCGAACAAGAGCGGCATTACATAAGCCAAGTCCTCTACACTTCGAGCCATAGGACCAATCTGATCCAAGCTGGAAGCAAAAGCGATAAGGCCATTTCTTGAAATCCTTCCGTAAGTCGGTTTCAATCCGACAATACCGCAGAAGGCCGCTGGCTGACGAATGGAACCACCCGTATCTGAACCGAGTGTAATCACCGCTTGGTTGGAAGCGACACAAGCCGCAGAACCACCGGAGCTACCACCCGGCACTCGGTTCAAGTCATGTGGATTCTTGGTGCTCTGGTAATAGGAGTTTTCTGTCGTAGACCCCATGGCAAATTCATCCATGTTCAGTTTACCGATAATCACACCGTCTTCCTCAATGATCTTTGTTACCACCGTTGCATCAAAAGGTGAATAGTAGTTTTCCAGCATCTTGGAACCACAGGTCGTCGGCATTGCTTTTGTCACAATATTGTCCTTGATGGCCACTGGTATGCCCGCCAGTTTACCAACCGACTGCCCAGATTGAAACCTTTTGTCTATTTCAATCGCTTTCTCAATGGCTTTTTCGCTATCCACGTAAAGATAAGCGGCAATTTTACCATCGGTTTGCTTGATATGTCTCAAATATTCACGCACAATTTCTTCATAAGTCAAAATACCCGAAAGAAACTGATCACGCAATCCCTGAATTGATAATTCTAAAATGCTCATTATTTGCCACCTCCTATGCTATCTGGTACAGAGAAATAATTTTTGAAAGCGCTTGGTGCGTTTTTCAGCACCTCATCTACGCTGAGCGATTCTTTCTTCTCGTCTTTTCTGAAGACATTCTTTTGGCCTCCAATAAAAGAAAGGGGCTCATAACCCGATACATCCACTGCATTTAAAGCGTCTGCAAAAGCGATGATATCTTCCAGCGTACTCGTAAATTCCTCTTTTTCATCTTCTTCTATTTTTATATTGGCAAGGTCTGCAATGTATGCCAAAGTTTCCTGAGATAGTTTGTCACCAGCCTCTTCCTGTTGATAAATATCCTGCAATGCTGTATGCAGATCAAGTTCCATCAACTGTTCTGGATCTAGTTTACTTGGTGCAAGCATCATAGCACAGGACGCATCTCTTAATTTAGGGAAGGCGATTACTTCACGAATGCTTTGCTTTTTCGCCATCAGCATCATCAAACGGTCAAGACCAAAGGCAAAACCACCATGTGGTGGTGTTCCATATTCAAAGGCTTTCAGCATGAATCCAAATTTCTCTTTGGCCTCCTCTTCCGAAAATCCTAATAACTCGAACACCTTGCTCTGCATGCTGCGCTCATGAATCCTAATAGAACCCGAACCTAATTCCACACCATTTAAAACAATGTCATACGACTTAGCGCGGACACTGCCCGGATCGGTTTTAAAGAGCGCAAAATCCTCATCTAAAGGCATGGTGAACGGATGATGTTTTGCCACAAAACGTTTTTCTTCAGGCGCCCATTCTAGAAGTGGAAATTCAGTCACGACACAAAAAGCATAATCGTGCTCTTCTCTAAGGCCTAACATCGTGCCCACTTCTAGTCTCAAACTACCTAAAATAGCAAGGGCCTTATCTTTGACATCCGCACTGAAAATGATCAAATCCCCCGGCTTTGCGTCCAATCTACCCTGAATCGCCGCCATGTCCTCCTCAGAGAAGTATTTGGTCAAAACACTTTGAAGGGAGCCATCTTCTGCTATGGCGATCCAAGCCATCCCTTTTCCACCAAGTTGAATGGCCTTATTGGTTAACTCTTCGATTTGAGTTCTCGTAAAGGCAGCGCCTCCTTTGACGCAAAGTCCCTTAACAATCCCCCCCTTATCAACAATCTCTCTAAAAACTTTGAAGGAGCATGTCTGCATGATATCCGACAATTCGACCATAGGCATTTCAAATCTCAAATCCGGTTTGTCCGAGCCGTATTTATCCATGGCCTCAGCATAGGTAATCCGTCTAAAAGGCACCGAAATCGTCATGTCCAATGTATCCTTCATGATCTTGGCAAAGAGGCCTTCTAAATAGGCTATGATTTCATCTTCGGTGATGAAGCTCAACTCCATATCCACTTGAGTGAATTCCGGCTGTCTATCGGCTCTTAGATCTTCGTCCCTGAAACATTTGGCAATCTGAAAATACTTGTCGATTCCTGATACCATCAAAAGCTGCTTATAAATCTGTGGCGACTGAGGAAGTGCATAGAAATCCCCCTTGGAAACGCGGCTTGGAACCACATAATCCCTTGCGCCTTCTGGCGTCGACTTGGTTAAAATCGGCGTCTCCACTTCGATAAAGTCGTTGCGGATCATTTCCTGTCGAATGGTTGTAATGACCTGTTGTCGAAGTTTCAATGTATCCAGCATATCTGAACGTCTCAGGTCCAAATATCTGTATTTGAGCCTCAGTTCCTCTTTGATGTCAACGTTGCCATCAATTAGAAATGGTGGGGTCTTCGCCTTATTCAAAACGTGAAGCTTTGTCGCCCTGATATCAATGGTCCCTGTTGCTAGGTTGAGGTTAACCGTATCCTCATCCCTAAGTTCTAACCGTCCCTGAATTTCAATGACATACTCATTCCTAAGGGTTTCTGCATCTGCAAATATGTCATCCGATACGTTCTTATGGTCCACAACAACCTGAATGATTCCCGTTGCATCCCTAACATCCAAGAAGATAACGCCTCCCAGATCACGTCTACGCTGTACCCATCCCATCACGGTAACGGTTTCGCCGATATTTCTTTCCGACAACCTCCCACAGTAATGTGTTCTTTTCAATTTCATACCAAGTCTCCTTCCTGCACTATATATTGTATTTGCCTTTATCTAAAATGATTGCTTCAAAAAAAAATTAAACCTTCATCCCCTATAAAAGGGACGAAGGTTATATTCGCGGTACCACCCAATTTGATTATTTCTAATCCACCTTATTCGATACGGACCTGTGTCGATATCTAGCCATTTAACGCATAGCACACGTCTGAGTCTACTCGGGAAAGCCTTTCGGTCAGCAGCTAAAGGAGGTTCTTCAATCATTCATCCGTACCGGACTCTCACCAACGCCGGCTCTCTGAAACTTCATAAATAATTTACTCTTCCTGTCATCGCTTTTGAAGTATTTATTGTTGTTGATTATACGCCAACCAATTTTGACTGTCAATAATTTTCACCATAAAAATATTTTTGTTTGAAATTACTTCAGGTATAATTAGGTCGTAAGGAGGATACGTTATGAAAAATTTTATTGATTGCAATTGGTTGAATAGCCACTTAGAAGATGCTCATCTATTTGTTGTAGACTGCCGCTTCGACCTCTTTGATCCATCCTATGGCAAAAAGGCTTACAGCAAAGGCCATATAAAAGACGCCTACTATCTCGATATCAACGAAGATTTATCCGGGCCTCAGAAACGCCACGGCGGTGCACGCCCTATGCCAGACATTCCTGAGCTGGTCAAGAAACTTGAGTCACTTGGTATTACCACAGATGCGACGATTGTCTTTTACGACGATACCATCATCAGCTCAAGTAGAGCTTGGTGGCAGTTCAAATACCTCGGTTTTAAAAACGTATACATATTGAATGGCGGATTTCAGACTTGGAAGCAACTCGATTTGCCCACCACTACCGATGTACCCGCGCCACGCACTCAGGGCAAAATCGAGGTCACCCTGCAACAACCCATCTACCTTACTATGGCGGATGTCAAGCAAGCGTTGCAACAATC
The DNA here is from genome assembly GCA_016938815.1 of Clostridia bacterium. GTDB lineage: Bacteria > Bacillota > Clostridia > Peptostreptococcales > Acidaminobacteraceae > JAFGTX01. The sequence continues at coordinate 5,903 of JAFGTX010000335.1, forward strand.
TGACACCATCCTAGTCGATGCCCGCGAAGAACAACGCTATACCGGCGAATACGAGCCCCTCTACGCGCAAAAAGGGCATATTCCAACAGCCTTAAATGTCCCTTGTGACATCAACATAACCGCTGATGGACAGCTTGCCGATCATCCTACTCTTGAAAAGAATTTCAGTCATATAGAAAAATCACATGATGTCATCAGCTACTGTGGTTCTGGTATCAATGGTGCCTTGAACTTCGCCATTTTAGATGAACTAGGTTACAAGGTAAGCCTTTACGTGGGTAGTGTCAGCGACTGGATTACCTATGAGGAAAATTGTCTATCGACGGGATTTGAAAAATAAATCATCTCATGCTCTCAAAACCAAGATTGGTAATTTTTATTTTTCTTTATGCAATATATAATTGACATTTAGAAAGTTATATTATATATTTTTAGCATAAGGAGGCTAATCAATGAGTAAAAATTTAAAGATCAAAGTTGCACGCGCCGAAAAAGATTGGACGCAAGATGACCTAGCAAAAGCCATCGGCGTCACACGACAAACCATCGGTTTAATTGAGGCTGGTAAATACAATCCCACCATTAAACTATGTCTGTCTATCGCTAAAGCGCTTGGAAAAACTTTAGACGATTTGTTTTGGGAGGTTAAGGATGAGAATTGAAGATGAACGTATTTTAACAGAAAAAAAGGCAATAAACTCGAAAATATTAGGGTATGTCTATATGGCACTTTGGTTGGTGGTCCTTCACCGACAATTTATCTTAAAGCAAACATTGACCGATTATTTGGACTTATTTCTGATCACCCTAGGCGTTTCTATGGCACTTGTGATTGGCAGTGTTAAAAAAGGACTTTATTTATCCTATCGCTCAGAAAAGCAACAGAAAATCAACATCATGATTGGTGCTCTTGTTGCTGCTGTGATGATGTTTTCCATCAATTACTGCATGAATGCGGAAGACCTTGGTGATGCCATCCTGTCGACCCTCGTCTTAGTAGTTTGTTTTTTAGTCGCACAATTCGCCATGGTACATTACAGCAGAAAAAAATCCAATGAAGGATTTGATGAAGAAGAATAAAAATTGGAGGATTATTTATGATTAATACAAAAAGATTAACCATTGTTCCTGCTGAAATAGCTGATATCGACCGCATTATGGCGATTGAAAACCACGTCGATAATCGCAAATTCGTCTGGCAAGGTAGTTATGAACAACATAAGGCAGAAATTGCTGACCCTGCCTATCTTCTGCTCAAATTTATCCTAAAGGATACCGCAGACTTTATCGGTATCGCCCTTATCCACTTGGATTTCAAATCCCATGTTCTTGAGCTGAGACGGCTGGCCGTAACGGAAAAAGGACAGGGCTACGGTCGTGAAGTTCTAACCGCACTTATCGATCACGCCTTCAAGGAAATGGATATCAACCGTTTCTGGCTGGACGTCTACACAGACAACACCATCGGAATTCACCTTTACGAAAGTCTCGGTTTCGTGAAAGAAGGGATTTTGCGTCAAAACTACAAGGCAGAAAGAGGCTACCTGGACCAGATTGTCTATTCCATTTTAAGGACAGAATACATACAAAAAAGTTACGGGATGTAGTCATCTACACCCCGTAACTTTCTTTCTAACCGATTTTACGCTTTTGGGCAACGATGTTTTTTTGCACATCCGTTGCAGCAACCATCACACCTTGGTAAATGAATAGATACCGCCTCAATAAGCCCAAGCCTTTCAAGGGATTTGATCGCCTCCTTCACATCGTTTAAATTACAAGATAAGTACTCCGATATCCCCTGTGGTGAAAGGACTTGTTCTTTTCTAGCCATTTCCAATATACGCCTCATCATAGGACTCACCTCCGAATAAAAGCTCTAGAGAAACAATGTAGCAACACGGTAGACGATCCCCCCCATCAACAGAGCAACCGTCATATAATAAGCAACCGCCTGCCATGTGAATTTCATAGAACCCGCTTCGATGCGAATCGTCGCAATGGCCGCCATACATGGCACGTTAAAGAAAAATGCCGTTACAAAAGCAAGGGCAGAAGCCGTACTAACGCTGTTTGCCATGGCGCTTTGAAAGCCTGCTTGACTATAAGTCACGGCACTGCCAACCATGGTGCCGGTGAAACTCATCACACCACCGCCTTGACCAAACAACATTGCCAATACGCCAAGCGAAGCTTCCTTACCCATAGCCGAGACAATAAAGGCTGTAAACAACCGCCAATCAAATCCAAAGAACATACTGATTGGCTCAATCGTCTTCCCAACGCTGTAAATGATACTGTCTTCTATGTGACCCGTCGATGAAAAAGACAGAATCCACATCACCATAGAGATACCTACGATCAATAAAAATGCTTTTTGAGCCACATTCTTTGTATTGTACCACGTATTTTTCAATATACTTTTCCAATTCGGTTTGTGAAATGGCGGCAATTCCATCACCAATCCCTGAAAATCTTCTGTGGCTCCAATAATCCATTTCCCAAACACCTTAGCTGTAATTTTCATATGTACAATTGTCAATAAAAACAAACCTAAAAGGACTACTGGCGTGTAAGCACCGAAAAAAATAGCCGAAACAAAGCTGATGACCCCCCACATGGCAAGACACGGCATGACTAGGGACACCACAATAGCAAGACGACGCTGTTTCAAAGAGTCGATAACTCTTGAACCCGTAATCCCGGCCATATTACATCCCAAACTCATCATAAAGGGGATGATCGCCTTTCCATGTAAACCCAATTTGCACATGGCGCGGTCAAAGACAAATGCCACACGCGCCAAGTAACCAACATCCTCCATAACGCCAAAAATCAACAAGACCGAAGTCACAAATAAAATCATAATCAACGCCATCACTGCAGCCGGAAGGACCGCCTCACTCATAATAGAAATGAGCCATATGGGCGCCCCTATATTTTGTAGGCCTTGAATCGTACCTTGATAAACCTTTGGAAGAATCTGTCCTGATAGAACAGACATAATCGGCATGCAAATTACCATAGATAGCATAAATCCCAGTAAAATCATCATAAATGCCAGTGGTTGACCCAAGTAACGATGTGTACTCAAACGATCGAACCAAGACCGCTTTAACAGTTTTTTCTCTTTCGAAGCGATATTGACTGATTTTGAAATTAACTTTTCAATCCACTTGAATCGATAACTAGCAAAGGTCATCTTGTCATAAGGCACCTTTTCCAACTGAGCCACAATCACTTTGTACTGAGGATCTGACATCTGTGCTTTTATTGTCTCCATAACCAAACGGTCTCTCTCTAAACATTTGACAGCCAACCACTCTACTGCATAATCCCCATATCGAATGGCCGCAAGTTCTGTTTTCAAAAATTCCAGCGTAGGTTTATAAATAGCACGATCGGACATTTTAAATATCTCAAAGAGCCCCTCTGCAGCTACACTGGTTTTTTTCTTTATAACTTGTGTTAGTGCCTCTTTCAATGTATCCATACCAATGGCTTTTGAAGCGACCATTTCAACGACCGGTACGCCCAATAACTTCTCCAAGGCCTTTACATTGATATGTATGCCTTTTTCCTTTGCCACGTCCATCATATTAAGACCGATAATTGTAGGAATGGACAAACCCGCGATTTCCGAAAGGAAATACAAACTCCTTTCCAATTGTGACGCATCAATCATTACAACCAACGCCGAAGGCTCTCCAGAAACCATATAATCTCTAGCGATAACCTCTTCTGGAGAATTCGCTGACAAACTGTATGTTCCCGGCAAATCCATTACCGTATAGGTTTGATCTAAATACACATAGCGCCCTGATTTTTGTTCCACGGTTTTTCCTGGCCAATTCCCGACATGCTGTCTGGCACCCGTCAACCCATTAAATACTGTCGATTTACCCGTATTAGGCTGACCAGCCAACGCTACAATGGCCGGTTTACCCATAACACTCGCTATTTCACTCATCATTCTACCCCTTTCACCATTATGCCCTTGCTCTCTTTACGGTTCAAAGCAATCAGTGTATCCCTTGCATACACGAGAATCGGTTGACGCTTTTTATTCTGAACCATCTGAATTTCCGTATTCGGCGTCAACCCCATCGCGCCAGCTCTATCCAAAAATCGCTGACTCCCTTCTATTGATATGATTTTTCCATACCGTTTCTCATTTAATTCTGTTAGTAACGTTGACATCACTGTATAACTCCTTCCATAGCATAGTCACCAGATTTTCTAAGCGTATTAAACGACTTTTTCATCAAAGTCGCCGTCCAAATAATCATTAATAGGTCAATAACAAACGAGCCTAAATATACCCAATGGATACCAAAATACCTAGGCATAATCAACATCACCGGCACATAAAACACCAATTGACGGACAATGCCCATAATAGATGCATATTTTCCTTGATCAACGGCAGGGAAAAAAGTCATTCCCATAAAAATAATTGGCAATATAGGCAACAGCCCCATAAACCACCTGAAATTCGCTACTTCAAAAGATGAAAAACCATGTCCTGGCAACATCATCATTAACGGTATACTCGGTGAAACCATCATCACCACCCAAAATGGCAACAAAAGCAAGGTTGCACAAATAGCAAACACCTTGACGCTAGATATTACCCGTTCGTATTGTCTCGCACCGAAATTAATGCCCACTACTGGTTGCAATGCCCGCATCAAACCAAAAATAGGTGTCAACATAAAAGTAAATAGTCGATAAACAATACCATAAAAGGCAATATCTGATGTTGTCCCATAAGTCGATAACGCATTCAAGACAACCACCGCTTGCAATAAAGTCATCACCGTCATAATCAAGGAAGGTATACCCATAGATAATATTTTTTTTATAATGTCCGCATCTCTTACTATTGAAAATGGCTGAGCATCAAAAGTCGCCATATGTCTTCCAAAATAAACTAGCGCTGCCAGTGTATAGACAAACATACCTATATTGGTACCGATTGCAGCACCTTCAACCCCCATATCTAGTATGACAATTAAGAGATAGTTGGAAACAATATTTACAATAAGCCCTAATGCCATCATCACAGCAGCCGATTTCATCTTACCTTCTGCACGCACTAACATGTTGCCAGCAAGACCTACAATCCAGAAAAAGGTCCCGTATACAGTCACCTTGAAATAGGACACACCATAAACCAGTGCCATACCTTCGCCGCCCATCATTCTAATCCATGGTTCAGCAAACGATAAACCCGCAACCATGAAAAGGATGGTCATGATTACGCTCAGATAATTGGCATTTCCAAGTAAACGCTGCTCTGTTACGCGATCGTTTTCACCAATCGCAATACTCAAAGCAGAACCCGCACCAACACCAATCAAAGAGCCAAATCCCAAGGTAATTTGTGTTAAGGGATAAGCCAAAGAAACACCCGCAAGAGCCGTTTCTCCAACATATCTCCCCACAAATATCGCATCAAACACCGTATTCATACCATAAAAAACCATGGCTACTATCGCCGGCCAAGACAATTTGAATACCACCTTCCACATTGTTTCACCCATTATTAGACGTTTTTGTTTTTCTTTATCCATCACTTCCTCCTTTTATATACGCCTCTTATTTCACGTTACCGACGGAATCGTCGGTAATCCCAAAAAACATAAGGCTTTCGCCTTCGATTATTTGATATTGAAATTCATTCTCAGTGGTTTCCCGAAAAAAGATTATTGAATTAAACTTAAGACCAACGGATAGAGCATCTTACTCAGCGATTCTTTGTAGGCCAACATTCTCTCCGGTTCTTTGGTAGTATGCTGTCCCAACAGCAATGCATTTAAAAGTTGACTAAAAAAATAGAAATCATCTAAGCAACTCGGGATTGGTACACCTAACTTTCCAAACATATATACCATGAAAATACGCTCATATTCAATAAAGGCCTCCCAAAGTTCTTGATCATGCATCGCTTCAAAAAGAAACATAGCATACACTTTTTTTTCATCGGTAACATCCAACGCCTTATCCAAAAAAGCTTCAAGGAGCAAGTGCGCTTTTTCCTCGCGCGAAAGCGTTGCATCAATGCTCTGCATATGCGGATTATAACGCATATAGTACATATTTCCACGGGACATAAGCTCTATCAAAATCGTCTTGGTACTATCAAAATAATGGTATAGACCACCTTTTGACAGACCAGTCTCACGGACAATATCCTCCATCGTCGTTTGACAATACCCTTTCTCGCTGAATAACTTCGTTGCAGCAGCCATGATTTCATCAAGTCGTTGTTCTCTGGACTTTCGTCTCTTTTCCACCTTGTCCTCACTTTCTCCTCACTTTTAAACATGTAAAAACCACAGCATTTGATAATCATTATCAATTAAATCCTAGCACTGTGGTTTCCATTTGTCAATTATATTCTATAATTTTAAAGTACCGTTACCTTGTTCTTGCCCGTCTGCTTGGAAATATACATCGCTTCATCCGCACGCTTAACCGCAGTGGCAATCGTATCGGATACGTTGACTGCCGTCTCTCCAACGCTAACGGTGACCTTCAGTCCCTGAGTGAATTCATGCGCCATCACCAACTGCCTCACCTCTTCCGAGACATCTTGATCAACCTCAGTAATCATCAGAAACTCTTCTCCACCCCAGCGTGCAAAGCAACTTTCTTTGTATTTAAACATAATCAAGTTGGCTAATTCCACCAATACATCATCGCCTATATTATGACCATGCGTATCGTTCACTACCTTAAAGTCATCAATATCGAACAGGATGATTTTGAATACACGCTTCTTCTCAATAAAATCATTGAAGTGTTCCGTAATTTTTCTACGATTATAAAGAGAGGTTAAGGCATCTCTTTCCGCTAAATTAATCAGTTCTTCACTTTCCGCAATCTCCTTATCGATGATTCTGCGAATATAACGCAAAAAATAGATAATCACAAAGTAGAGATAAAGGGATAGAAGCGTATCAAAAAACACGCGCATCGACAGCGCATCCGCCACTGCCAGCTTATACACTTGAAAACTTTGAAGTAGCATCAAGAAGGTCACCCCAAAGTTCATGATTCTAATCTGGTACTTCTTGTTGTAAAGTACGTTGATTGACACCAGAACCGCCGTAACCATGGCATAGAACTGATAGAGATGTGCTATGTTAAAAATCATCAGTAACCTTACAAAAGCGAGGACTATCATCACATTGACACCCAACTCATATCTGCCGCGGTAAATCAACAGCAAGCTGCACGAAAACATGAAAAGAGAACCCGCGCCTGCTATAATAGCCAACGTTAACTGCCCGCCTGCCATTGCCTCTGTAATGATAATGAGCACAATTGCCAACATCATGGCGATGATAAATGTAAAACTATATTCCGCCTTCCTTTGCAGAAAGAAGTCCCTATTTTGATAATGTTTGCTAAATTTTTTAATCAACAGAATCACTCCTGCATTTATTATACCCCAATTCTATTGCAAATTATCTTTTTATTAATCACACGATTCGGAATTTCACGCGTGTTTTATCAACAATTAAGCGGGTATCTAGTGTATTAAGGTGATTTTGTTGTAAAGAGAGAAGATGGATCATGCTAGCAACCTTTAAGGCTCGAATCGCCATCATATTCAATCAACTCAACGATTTAAAAACCAGCACATCCGAGAGCATTGCCGAATATTCGGATATCCTCCACGACGCCATTATGCGTGACCAGAATAATTATCTAAAAGAGGAATTTAACCATACCTTCGACAGTCTAGAAGTCGAATTGAATACAATCGCAAGTGCCATGCAGAGGCCATCGATTCTGATGACAACATCGGTCATATGGAAGGTAAGACAAAGTGGCTTTCAGAACACCTTGCCTATCAGGAATACACCCAGACGGCAGTGTCCACCAAGGATATTTTTATGTCAGTATCAACATCTGATCCTATTTGCACACATCAGAGGGTAAGATCAATGCAGAAACCTACGATTGTCTAACGACGCTACCACCCGTTCTAAATGTACTGGAAGCTACGGTCAATAATGGCGCCGTTAAAGGCGGAACCTACATTATCGGTCCTGAGGAAAGCCCAGTTGTCACTATTACGCCTTGGCTCCACCTTCCAGAAATTATCGAGAAATCCAATCCAGGCGCGAGTCGTGAAAATTTCTGGACCTTCTTTTTTCCAGACATGTTTCCTGTTTGGGACAGTTGGATTGCCGAAAATAGCGCTATTGAAAAAACCAATACCATTACGATTTTCAAACCCTGGTGGGACAAGGATCGAACACGGAATTACGGCGCAGTCGCCATGGACTATAGCATTGAAAACATCAACAACTCTGTTTCTAACGTAAAAATCAGGAATTCTGGTTTCGCCTTCATCATACTCGAAAATGGTGATATACTTGGTTTAACACCAGATGCCATAGATATTTTGGAACTCAGTCCGCATGTTTTCGAAAAAAACACCGCGGATTACATCAGTCTTAATCTGGGCTCCAGCAGCAATTACGCCATCCATATCGATGTCATTTCAGATGATCATATTGGTGACTTGGCTCACTCCTTCAACCATATGGCATTGGAAGTCAAAGAGTCTTAC
>JAFGTX010000336.1 GCA_016938815.1 Clostridia bacterium
GACAGAACTGGTTCAAACCCGCTGTGAACGTGGATCCAATATAGCGCTAAAATTAGGTTTCAACGCAAAGGTTGCCGAAAGCATCAAAAGTCTTGACGAGCACTGGAACGGCAAAGGGCGTCCGGAAGGCTTAAAAGGTAACCAGATTCCATTGTTTTCACAAATCGCGCTGATCTCTCAAGTCATAGATATTTTCTACAAAACAGGAACGCGTCATGACGTCCATAAAGAACTGCATCAGCGTCAGGGAACATGGTTTAATCCTGAGATAGTAAAATCATTTCAGGTACTTTATCAGGCCGAAAAGTTTTGGGAAGGGCTTAAAGATGAAGGCATTGAGTCGCGTGTTAGCGCTTTGGAACCCGTATCCTGCAGAACATTCATAGATGAAGATAGATTAGATCATATTGCAGAAGTTTTTGCTTCCATAGTCGACATAAAAAGCCCATATACGCATGATCATAGTCGTCGGGTAAGTCTTTACACTGACGGAATTGCCGAACAAATGGGATTCACTCCAGAGCACCGACGCTGGTTGCGACGTGGTGCTTTATTGCACGATGTGGGAAAGCTTGGCGTCAGCAATCATATTCTCGACAAGCCCGGCAAACTGGATGATCAAGAGTGGGAAGCAGTTCGGATTCATGCTGGTTTAACCAAGGAAGTTCTGGAAAGGATTTTTCATTTTCAGGATATAGCCGCTATTGCTGGTGCCCATCATGAACGTCTGGATGGAATGGGATATCCCTTAGGCTTACATGCAAAGGATATTACCCTTGAAACCAAAATCATCACCACCGCTGACATTTTTGATGCAATCACGGCTAAAAGACCCTACCGCGACGCAGTACCAGTTACCCGCACCCTGGAAATCATGGAACAGGAAGTGGGGAAAGCCATTGATCAGAATTGTTTAATGGCGTTGCGGAGCTGTCTGCCATCTTGGTCATTTCTACAACAATAGAAGGCATGACCCAGATTGCCCGCGATACAGGTCTTTCACGCTGTTTAACAGACATTGTCCAACGTGGCCGACTAACGGCCGTTTGATGGACATAAGATATAGATGCGATCGCGCTTGCTGTTTCTGGGTCGCGCAATCCAGAGACAGCAGGCAGAAGTTGAATTATCGTAGTTTTTTAACTACACTAAGCTAGTGATCGAGCTAAAACAGACCGATGCCTTCGCGAAGTGGGAATCTCGCCTCCGAGACAAGCGCGCCAGGACCATCATCGCCACACGATTGGCACGACAGGCCCGCAACATCGCCACCGCAAAGAAACTGGCGGAAGAATGGAGTACACCCGATGACTGAGAAATTGACGACTTATGATCCAGCAGCCGCACTCATCGACGATGAAGAAATCGCGGTGTTCATGGCCGACGCCTTTGAAACCGGCGATGCCGGCTACATTGCACACGCGCTTGGTATCGTCGCGCGGGCTAAGGGCATGACACAAATTGCACGCGATACCGGTCTTTCACGCGAACAGCTCTACCGTTCATTCAGTGAAGCCGGCAATCCGACGCTGAAAACAACGCTGGCCGTCATGAAAGCCCTGGGGATCGATTTGACAGCGAAGCCCCACAGTGAACACGTAGCGGCCTGATGAAGAACGCCCTCACCAGTCGTGGAATCGATGCCTGTCGCACGACAGCAGCAAACGCTATCGCTACGCAGCGAGTACTGCGGTGAGTAATTCGTAAAGAAATGCTGGCCTGATCATAATGTATCCTGATACCCGTTTTTCGGCTTGCCGGGTTTGAGGAGAATCAGTACATTGGCGATAGAGAGAAAAATGCCCACGAGACAGAATGGTGCATAATGTCCTATGCTCAAGGCCTATCTGATCCTGGGTAAGCCGGAGCTCAGGCTATCCACTTGAAATGGAGAGGAGCCTATATTGTCTTTAACATCACAAATTAGTACGAATCAAAGCGATGTAAGCAAATTTTTTGCCGATAACGAAAGCAAGAGTGGTATGGTTGAGTGTTTAAGTCTTTTGCAAAGCACTACGCCATTAACCCAGATGGCGTTCAAGCCTGAAAAACTGATTACTACAGCCACATACCTTGGGATAATGGCGGATTATCTATTCCGCTTTTATTACCTTGGAAATGATTTTAAAATAGAGAAGACAATTGCATATAATGGCGTTAATAAATGCAACAATAGAGTTTTAGAATATCCCGGTAACAAGTGTATAACAAGACCAATAGGTTCAATAATAAGCGCCAAGCTCTTGTTTGTTGGCACGCCTTTTTTTAATAGAACCTTACTTGATGACAGGCACGGATTGTACCGAGCAACAACTTTCGCTGTATTGGATGCTTTTTTTAGATCTGATAGGTGGCCGAGTATAATAATTGAAAATATTTGTGAATATCTAATATCAGTAGGATGGTGGAAGAAATTTGAATTTGAAGGGGAATATATATACGAGGAAAATGGAAGAGTCGAATTTTCAAGAAATGAGATAGAAAGAATTACCATCAAATCTTTTGATAAATTTTATAGCACTCTCGGAGGCGATGATTTTACTTCTGAATTGATCAATATTATCAATATTATGAAGGAATCAAAAAAAATCAATAACGGTTTAGGGAAGGCTCAGTTAAAAATTTCAAATGGGACAATGTATAATTCAAGATTTATTGGCGCTGACTTCGATGCCGTAATGGTCAAGGGAAACGACATGATCA
>JAFGTX010000337.1 GCA_016938815.1 Clostridia bacterium
AAAAGGGATTGTGAATTATGAGTTTGCGATCAAGAGCGAAAATGATTTTACTTGGACGAAAGTTGAAGAGAAATCATTCACCCATCTGCAGATAGAACGCGGCGTCGAATACAAGATTGTTTATCGTGTACAGGATGTGGAGGGTGCTTGGTCCTTGCCACTAGAAAAGACTTTCAAAATAGACGAGGTGCCAATTAATTTGACAGCCAAAGTGAAGGCGCGTGATAGTCGCTTTAGCGTGGACGCTATGCCAATAACAGAGTATTATCAAATTTACGATATTGAAACAGAATACCCCAGTGAATTAAAATTAGAGATTGCCCTTTGCGATGGTGATGTGCAAGTGGGGGCGCTGATGACGGTTGGTTTTGATGAGGGTGTATCCGCTGTAACGGATAAAGATAATTCGCACCTAGTCAGATGGCATTTTCAAGATTTACAAGTACCAAAGACGTTGGCAGATAAAGCTTATCAAATTAAAATCAGAGCGATAGATGTTGCCAATTCATCAAAGTCCGAAGAATTGGTATTGGATGTTGGGGTACGGACGCCGATTCAGCCAGTGCCGGAGTTGAATGAAGTGTTTATCGGTGGAGAGTGTGTTGATGTAAGCTGCACAAGTTCCATCTATACTGATACACTTGATATGACGCTTTACAAAGATACAGATGAAGAGGAAATCATCTCCATGGTATTTGATCATTGGAATTACGAGGAAATCGCTGGCATACAGAAGAGGGTGGGCAAGGTGTGGGTACACACTCATAATGTGCCTACAGATATAGAAGAGGGTGTATACGACGTTGTTTTCACTGGTACGGTCAATACGACACCCAAGAAAATGGAAAGTGTGCTGAGACGGGTTCACGTGATGCCCCTCAATTTTGAATCTGTGACGATAACAGGTGCATGGCAGCACTGGCGCGGACAAGAAGACCTCTTTAGTGAGCAGATGGCGGATATGCCTTATCGTTTCCTGTCGTGGGAAAAAATATACATTACAGCTAAGACCATTGGCGATCCGGACAGTGTCTTTGTTAGGATGAGTGAACCATTAGAAGCGATGTCTTTTACAGATCAAAATGGTGTGACCTACGATTATGAAGATGATTTTGGCGATGAGGTAGACTTTCCCTTGAAGCTCAAGAACCAAGGTAACGATATTTGGTCCGTAGAGTATATACTGCCTCTGGCACCAAGTACCTTGTCGTGGGATGATGAAAGGTTGAGGCCGTCCTATGAAGTGGTGGTCACGGCAAAGAAAAATGACACGACCATTGATTGTGTCTTTAGTGAATCGAATGGCAATGGTATCGAGATTACCGGCAATACGACGGATCTGATCTATGTTCAGCCTTTGCCGGATAGAAGGTAAAGTCAAAAAGTCGTCATTCCAATTTTGGGAATGACGACTTTTTTATAAAAATGGTTTCTACTCCTATTTCATACTTGTCTTCAAAAAACATGGCTGTCGATAGTGATCTTCACCAAAACGGATACTGCTGTCGAACTCACTGTAGATATTGGTTGCCAGCAGGTCGGTTGCCATCATTTTGCGACTGTTTTCGGAAGGTGGTGTAAAATGCTTGAGATTGGTAATCATCTGAATGCTTTCACTATCGCGTCGGGTTTTCAGAAATGCGGCACCGGTTTCCGTAAAGCCTAAGATGCGGGCATACTCTGGGCGCTGATCATCTTTAATATAACCGATATCCTCAGTATGAATCTCCAGTAATATCTTCATCAAGGCTCGAGAAAGGCGGGTATAGGTATAACGTTTACTTTTACAGTGTGTAATCAAATCATTGAAGGACGATGTGCTGCCAAAGGTCCTGAGGATTTTATATTCCAAGCCTTCGCTGACATCGTGTATCTTTTGAAGTGATTCTGGGGTGCTGGTCATCAGTTTATAGCGTAGGAGGTGGAATAAGGTCTCGCCGCTGACAAAATCACTTGTCTTGATTTGTTCTAAGGTTTCTCCAGGCACTTGACGTTCCAGATGGCGCAGGCTGTTTAAAGATAGATGTGTGCCGTGTGCGGTTTCTTCAAACAGAAATTTGCGAATGGCACTGGCACTGGCCATTGTTTCGTCGATGTTGCTGCTGTGGTAATGACTGCCTTTTCGTTTGATGGTTGTAGCTTTCATAGGGCTATTGAGTTTTAAAATGGCCTTTAGATACTCTACGCCTAAAATATTATTGGGGCTGTTAAGTAGCGCTTCCTCCTCTTTAGAAAGGTCGAATAGTTTTTTCATAAGTAGGCTTCTTGCGGTAGCGAAGGAATGTCCATCCTTCATGAGTTGTTGTAAGGCTGAGATGTGTTTGTTTTCGAGTGTGACGAGGAGTTCGGCCAACTTGTAAAATGGTTGTATTTCGCCGTGCTCGCTGCCAAAAACCAGCGTGTCTATACCAAGGCTATTTAGTAGTGAAACGCCACCATAGGCGAACATTTCTGCACTGGATAAGGCATAATACGTGGGAAGTTCGATGACAAGATCTGCGCCGTTTGAAAGGGCACACTGAGCGCGCTTCCATTTGTTGATAAGAGCGGGTTCTCCTCGCTGTACAAAGTTGCCGCTCATGATGACGATGACTGCTTCGGCGCCGGTTGTTCTTTTGGATTCTTCGATGTGATATTTATGACCATTGTGAAATGGATTGTATTCAGCGATAATGCCAACTGTTTTCATTTTATATAACTCCTTTGTTCTAATAGTGAACCGTTAACCTTATTATATCGAATAAACCTTGAAAATTACAAAAAAAGATTTATAATTAAAGGGATAGCGAAACAATTAACGAATTCTTAGGGGGTACCAAGTAAAATGAATATTTTAGTTATCAACTGTGGTAGTTCATCACTTAAATATCAGTTATTGAATATGAATGATGAATCTGTATTAGCGTCAGGTCTTGTTGAGAGAATCGGAATTGAAGGTGCACAATTAAAGCACGAAATCCCAGGACATGACAAAGAAGTAATCAAGACACCTATGAAGGATCACAAAGAAGCTTTGGGTCACGTACTTGATGCAATAACGCATGAAAAGTACGGTGCAATCAAAGAATTGAAAGAAATCAACGCAATCGGACACAGAGTTGTTCACGCTGGTGAAAAATATGCAGCTTCTGTAATTATCGATGAGAAGGTTATCAAGGCATTAGAAGAGTGTATCGAATTAGCACCGCTACATAACCCGCCAAACTTAATGGGTATTGAAGCGATGCAAGAATTGTTGCCAGGTGTTCCAAACGTTGGTGTATTTGATACTGCATTCCACCAAACTATGCCAGCTTCTTCGTACATCTATGCATTACCTTATGAATTGTATGAAAAATACGGCGTAAGAAGATATGGTTTCCACGGCACTAGCCATAGATATGTTTCGCAAAGAGCGGCTGATATGTTAGGAAAAGATATTAAAGACCTTAAGTTAGTAACTTGTCACTTAGGAAACGGTGCATCACTTGCTGCTGTTCAAGGTGGTAAAGTTATGGCAACTTCAATGGGCTTTACGCCACTTGAAGGTTTGGTAATGGGTACAAGATGTGGTGATATCGACCCAGCAATCGTTACTTTTATTATGAACAAAGAAGGTTTAACGCCTCAAGAAGCGGATAACCTTTTGAATAAACAATCAGGTGTACTTGGAATCTCAGGCGTTTCAAGTGACTTTAGAGATATCGAGAATGCTGCTGCTGAAGGCAACGAAAGAGCTCAATTGGCACTTGATGCATTCGACCAAAGAGTCACTCAATACATCGCTGCTTACGCTGCAGTGATGGGTGGTGTTGATGCGGTTATCTTCACTGCTGGTTTGGGTGAAAACTCTATCGACAACAGACAAGCGATTTGTAAACCACTTGCATTTATGGGCATTGAAGTTGACCCAGCTAAGAACAATATAAGAGGAAAAGACACAGTTGTAAGTACAGATTCTTCTAAAGTTAAAGTACTTGTAGTACCTACAAATGAAGAATTAATGATTGCCAGAGATACATTAGAATTAGTTAAATAGATTGCGTTGATTTAAAAAAACTTTATAAAGGTTTTTTACTTGACAAAGCTTTTAAACGCCTATATAATAGTCATGTTGTAACTGAGGTGAATACTATGTTAATAAATTTATCACCCATTATCAATGGACGATATGATAAGGAAGCCTTTGAAGATACATTCGAGTTGAATGTAGAACATGGCAAACGTGTTGGCGCATTACATGTTTCACCCATTGCTTTTAAAGGTGAAGTGAGCATGCTGGACGATAAGTTATTTGTAACTTGTCATTATTGCGGTGAATTTACTTTTAGTTGTGATAGGTGTCTTGAAGAAGTCAAACTTCTAATTGAGGATGATTTCGAGACAAGATTGATTACGGCAGAACAAGAAGAGTACTATGATGGTTATGTGGTTGAAAACGAAACATTAGATATTGTGGAACTTGTTTCGGACGAACTACTGACTCATATGCCACTTCATGTTTTATGTCGTGAAAACTGTCGAGGCATATGCGCAACATGTGGAAAGAATTTAAACGAAGGCGAATGTAATTGCGACGATGCTCATATAGATCCGCGATTTGAAGTTCTAAAAGATCTATTTTCAAAATAAGGAGGTGTAGAAATGGCATTACCTAAGCGTAAAATTTCTAAAGCTAGAAGAGATAAAAGAAGAGCGAGCAACATTAAAATGACAGCTCCTAACATTATCGAATGTCCTCAATGCCACGAACCAAATGTTCCTCACAGAGTATGTGAATCATGTGGTTATTATGATGGTGAAGAAGTAGTTGCTAAGTAATTACTGATTGAGACAAATAATATTGTAACTTAAACTCCGATGTCTATGCATCGGAGTTTTTTTACGCGTATAAGAAGAGAATAGCGCGAAACAGAGGGAGGGTCAGGAAATAAGAAT
>JAFGTX010000338.1 GCA_016938815.1 Clostridia bacterium
CTTGCAGGTGATTTGCCTCAGGATAAGCATCGACTCTTGGGTGAAATCGAATTGGCGATGGCGGATGAAGACAATCTCCGACTAGAAGGTTTAAGGGGATTGTAATCTATAGCATGAAAGTTAGGAGGAAGGATCATGGAAACGGTAAAAAGAAATTTAGAAAAGAATGGCTTTGAAGTGGTTGTGGTTGAAAATGCGGCTGAAGTGAAGGCGGCGCTTTTAAACGAAATCCCAGAAGGCGCAATTGTTGGATTTGGTGGTTCGATGACACTTCAAGACACAGGTATCTATGAGGCGCTTACAGAGCGTGGTAATAAAACTTTGTGGCATTGGAAAACAGAACCAGAGAAACGCGGCGCTGTCTGCAAGGAAGCACTTTTTGCAGATGTGTATCTATCAAGTGTCAACGCGTTGTTAGAAGATGGTGAGATTTTGAATATTGATGGCAATGGCAACCGTGTGGCAGCTATGTTCTATGGCCCTAAAAAGGTGATCCTTGTCATTGGAAAGAATAAAATTGCAAAGACTTATGAAGAGGGTTTGGAACGCATTCGAACTGTAGCGTGTCCGCAAAATGCGAGACGTCTCAATCGAAACACACCATGTGCGACCTTGAACCGTTGTACGGATTGCAGTTCTCCGGACAGGATGTGTACAGTGACATCGCTGATCGAGAAAAAACCGCCAACCATGACATATAAAATTTTTCTAGTGAACGAAGAATTAGGTTATTAATAAATTCTTTGGGGTAAAAGAAATAATACCTAAAGAGATATCAAGGGAGGCGATTGTATGATGTATGAATTCAGACCGATGACAGAAGAATATGGTGATGTTGTAGTAAGTTGGAAAACACCATTTCGCTATGCTTGCTTTGATGTTGATAATCACGAAACGACGTTGGACGATTTAATCAGTTCAGATGTCTTTGATAGTTTTATCGCATTGACGCCGGATGATGAATTGGTAGGCTTTGCAGAGTGTACTTTTATTGATGAAGATGATTTGCGTGTCGGCATTGCCTTGATGCCGGATTATCAGGGCAAAGGCATCGGTTTTGACTTTGTCGAATCAGCTATTGAATTCCTGCAGGATTATTATGAATACGTGGAGGGCACCATTACCACACTTCTCATGCCGGAGGACAAACATGCCATAGAAATCTTCGAAAGGGTTGGTTTTACCGTGACCAGTGAAGATGACGATTATGTTGAATTAGAATTAGTTTTATAGCTGGGTTTATTCCAGCTATTTTTTTTGGTAGAATAGATGAGTAGAAAGGAAAATATCAACTGATAAATAAAAAATAGGTGAAAAAAATGAATAGAAAATATACTAAAATAATTTCACTGGCTATTGTTGGCATTATGGTGTTTACACTATTTGCTTCAGCATTTTTAAGCACAGTATCGTTTTTCTAGAATGGAGCGCGTATGAGAAGGTTTATAGCATTAATCATCTTTATCGTTTCGGTTACTGGCTTCTATTACCTTCAATTTAAAAATCCGACGAATCAACAGCAGGGTGAGCAACTTTTCTATTATGAAGATGCTTTCGATCGATTGAATGAAGAATTTTGGTTTGCAGGTGAGTGGTTGACGACCTTTGACGGGTCCAACAAAGTTGAAGTGAAAAATGGGATGTTGACTCTACCGGTGGATGAAGTGGACAGGGGCCCTTTTTTACTTTCAAAAGGTATTCCTGTAAAAAAAGGTGATATCGTGACCATCAAAAGACGTGTCAAAATTCACTATGGCAATGAGAAATTTACTGGAGGCCTTGCGCTGGTCCAATCTAACAACCCAGAGGCAGAACTTGTGACGGGAAGTGAAGGCTGGAGCCGAAGCATAGGTGAAGCGATTGCGGTGGTGGAGTATGTTCATAATTATGATGAAACGTCCGAGCGTCCTGGGAGACATATTTTCAGGGTGATGACACCACTTTGGGAACTCGATAATGAATATGCTTTGCTGGAACCTAAATTCGATGAATGGTTTGAAGAAACCTTGATCTATGATACCAGAAATCTCAAGGTCACTTATAAGCTCAATGGCGAGACGGTGAAGGTGAATACCTTATTGCTGGATAAACCTTATGTCAAGGTGTTCATGCATTCTTACGGACAAGGTCTTGGCCATTATACGAAGATGGATAGTTTCTCTGTTGAAGTTACTAAAGGACATACAAAACAATGATTGGAAAAATAACGGAAATTAAGGCTCAAATGAAATCAAAAGAACGCGTCTCAATATTCATTGATGGCGCGTATTGTTTTTCA
>JAFGTX010000057.1 GCA_016938815.1 Clostridia bacterium
AAACAAGACGTTTGAAGTTGTGGTGGATTTATCACCGAAGGAAATTGAAGTGCTAAAAGCAGGCGGTAAATTGAATTATTATGCATAAGGGGGATGACGATGAAAGATGTTGTGGTATTAAAGGGAGATGGCATCGGACCAGAAATCATCGAAGCGACAATAAAGATTATTGATACGTTCGATTTGCCTATTAAATGGCACTATAAGATGGCAGGCGCTTTGGCGCTGGAAGCAAAGGGTGACTTGATTCCGGAAGAGACCATTGAAGCAATCAAGGCTTACAAAGTGGTACTTAAGGGACCAATGACGACACCAATAGGTAAAGGATTCAGAAGCGTCAATGTTCAGATGAGAAAGCTGTTCGATTTGTCATCCAACATTAGACCGGCTTCGACTAAAATAACCTTGCACAAGCGTTATGAGCCATTCGATATTGTTGTATTCAGGGAAAATACAGAAGGTCTTTACGGCGGCAAGGAGTATATCAGAGAAGATGGCACCGCGGTAGCGGAAAAAGTGGTTACGGTAGAAAAGAGTCGACGCATTATGAAAGCAGCTTGTGACTATGCGGTTAAGAACGGCATGGCGAAAGTGACGATTGGTCATAAGGCCAATATCCTTAAAGTGGCAGACGGTCTTTTTTTAGAACAAACGCTAGAGGTTGGTAAAGCATATCCGACTTTGACGTTGGAACCACTGATTATAGATAATCTGTGTGCAAAAGTTGTTTCAAAACCTGAAAATTTTGAGGTGATTGTGACAACCAATCTCTATGGTGATATTTTATCGGATCTGCTAGGCGGTATGGTGGGTAGTATTGGTGTTTTACCGAGTATCAACATTGGAGAGGAAATTGCGTTTTTCGAACCGGTACATGGATCTGCGCCGGATATCGCGGGTCAATCCCTTGCGAATCCGGTAGGTGCCATTTTATCTGGTGCACTGATGTTAAAACATATCGGTTATGCTGATGAAGGCAACCGGTTGGAAGAAGCGGTATTTGAATTGATTAACAAGGATTCGGTTATGACGATGGATATCGGCGGGGTGATTGGAACACAGGCGTTTGCGGATGCAATGATTGACAAGTTGAACGCACTGAAATAAACGGGGTGACGATGATGGAAAACTCAGCAAAATTACACGCATTGACACAATTAGCGGAAAAAAATAATAGAATTGCAGCACATCATTATCAAGAGAAGAACATCAAAAGAGGTCTTCGAAATGCTGATGGTACAGGCGTAGCGGTCGGCTTTACACAGATAGGTGATGTTAAAGGATACGATATCATCGATGGTGAAGTCGTACCAGTGGATGGGTGCCTCTTTTATAGAGGCATTAACGTGGAATCGCTTGTGAAGGGCGCTGAGGGTGAAGGCCGATTTGGATTTGAAGAAGCGGCGTTCCTATTGCTCTTCGGGAAATTGCCTACAGAGCAGGAGTTGGATGAGTTCAAGGAATTGCTGGATGAATATCGAGTACTACCGCCTCAATTCACTGAAAATATGATTTTGAAAATTCCAAGTCGAAGCGTGATGAACAAACTACAGAGAAGTATTTTAGTTCTATATTCCCACGATGACAACCCAGATGATACGTCTATCGATAATGTGCTGCTTCAAAGCATAAAACTTATTGCGCGTATTCCGACGATAATCGCTTATGGCTATCAGTCTATGGCCCATAATTTTCACGATCAAAGCCTCTTTATCCATGCGCCACTCAAAGGCAAAAGCACAGCTGAAAACGTGTTGCATCTTCTACGCGCGGATAACAGCTATACAGCCCTAGAAGCTGAAACGCTGGATTTATGTATGATGCTTCACGCAGAGCATGGCGGTGGTAATAACTCGACCTTTGCGACTCACGTTGTAACATCCAGTGGTACAGATACCTATTCCGCGATTGCAACGGCAGTAGGTGCCCTTAAGGGTAACAAACACGGTGGTGCCAGCTATAAGGTGAAGGATATGGTAGATCATATCAAATCGTCCGTAGATTGTTCTGATGAACAGGCGCTTGCAGACTATATCGATAAAATCATGGCTGGTGAAGTCTTTGATGGATTAGGCCTAATCTATGGCATGGGTCATGCGGTTTACAAGAAATCAGACCCAAGAGCGGTGCTCTTGAAGAGAAAAGCTCGAGAACTAGCGGTTGCTATGGGTAAGTTGGAGGATTATGAACTCTATGAGAAGATAGAAATGCTGGCAAAAAAAGCGTTCAAAGCTCAAAGAGGTGAGGCTTTTGAGATTTGTGCCAATGTCGATTTCTATTCTGGCTTCGTTTATGAACTGCTGAATATTCCAAAAGAGCTTTATACACCGATTTTTGCAGCAAGTCGTGTGGTAGGATGGTGCGCTCACAGAATGGAGCAACTGCTTAGCGATCAAAAGATCATGAGACCAGCCTATAAAACCCTTGGTGAAGAAGTTCTTTATCAAAAAATAGTGGAACGATAAATAGCATTGTATAATGCTATTTTTTTGTGCATAATTGATAGAAAAAGAGGTAGAAATAGAAGTAGTTGTACTTTTTAGGGGGCAATGGTATGAATTTTGAGATGCAGTATTTATTTTGGAATAAGATAGACAGCATATGCATGGAAGGTGAGCGGATTTACGATATCCCAGACTATGACGGTTCTGGTATTGCTAAAGGAGAAATTCATCATGAGGGGTTAACGATGAAGGCTTGGTTTGGCTGTCATGGAGACGGGAAGCCCAAACTGCTCATTACGCTGGACTGTGGACATACCGAAAATTATATATTAGTTGAAACTTCACGAGATGAATGCACCTTGCTGGTTAATGATTATCAAGCAAAGGGTATTTCGGTAGAGATTATAGACCGTGAAGGAAATAGTTATGCACAAAACAGTGGGAATGAAATTTTTGTGAAGTCCTGTGATATATACAGAGAAAGTTTTAATAAAACAAATCAGTTGATTGCTATTTTGGATAAAGAGATGAATTTGCGGTATGCCAACAAAACCCTATTGGCGTATTTAGATACGACCATGGATGCCATTGTTGGGACGCCATACTGGGAATTGGCTCTATGGAGTCATTCGACGGAATTGCAGAATAAGATTGTATTTTCACTAGAGCAGATTCATATGGGACAGGATGTGAAATTTGAGACGACTCATAAGGACAATCAAGGTAGGTTGCGTGACATTGATTTTGTTATCAAACCGATCATGGATGGTAACTGCGAGGTGGAACTGTTAATCGCTATGGGTTACGATGTTACGGAAACCAAGCTGGCTGAGAGTGCCTTGAAGCGGACAGAAAAAGAGATGAAGCTGTTTTTTGACTACTCGGTCAACGGCTATTTCATCAACCGCTTATCGGAAAGTGTTTTTTTAGATCCAGAAGCCTTGGATGTGATTTTCAGTTATGTGCGACGACACGAAAAGATTGCGACATACAATAATGCGATTTTACATCATATCGATATTCCGGCGACAACCTTTGAAAACACCAATTTATTTGATCTACTGCATATCAGCAAAGAAGAGAGCCTCCGCATGTGGCGGGAAATGGTTTTAGAAGGTTCGGTCGATTACCAAGCGGACATCGAAATTGGAGGGGTACGTAAGATTCTCGATTGTAACTTTGTACCGATTCTTGAAGATGGTAACCGTTATTCTGGCAGCTTTGGCATTATCAAGGACGTGACAAATGAGGTTTTGCAGGAGCGGAAAATGATTTATTTGGCGACTAAGGATTCGTTGACGGGTGCCAACAACAGAAGGCATTTTCTGGAGAGTGCATGGGAGGCGATGCACAATCTTACCAAAGATGATGCGGTATCACCGGCAGTCATCATGATTGATATTGATGATTTCAAAAATGTAAATGACACCTACGGCCACGATATTGGGGACAAGGTTTTGATAGAAATGACGACACTTTGTGAGGATATCCTAGACGGTAACGGGATTTTTGGACGTATGGGTGGCGAAGAATTTGCGGCCTTTATCTATAATGATAAAGGCGATGGTGTTGCCACGGCAGAAAAATTGCGCTGTGGTATTGAGGGCCTGAGCATCAAATCGGAATTGGGAAAATTCCAGTTTACGGTCAGTATAGGCTATACTGAAGTTCAGCGAGGTCACACTATGGAAGAAGCGCTTAAAAGAGCGGATAAGGCTCTTTATAAGGCAAAGCGGTCAGGTAAGAACAGGGTGGAGATAATACTTTCTTAATGAAATGTAAAATAACTGTAATACTTTTTTTGTATAATTTAGTGTATGATGAATTTGTGATAAGACATCACTAATAAAAAAAGGAGGTCGTTTAGATGAGTAAATTTTTAGCAACAGAAGTTTTAACAACTGCATACACAAGTGACAGCGTAGTGTCAGTAAACGGCCTGTGTCGTAATTTTTAGTGTTATTTAGATTACATTGAATGATTAACCACAGGCATGCCTGTGGTTTTTTTATGCATTTCATTAATTGATGAATTTGTTTTTAACCACGCTATGCGTGGTTTTTTGCATTCTGGGTTCCATAACCGGCGGGACTTGTAACAATAAAATCCACAGGCAGAGTAGAGTTGTAGCGCAATCGTAGTAGAAAGTGGGGGAAAATGAGTTACAATACAGATATATTGAAGCCATATAAAGGGCTTCCAAAAGAAATTTATATTCTTTTTATTTCAAAAGTTGTGGTTGCCATCGGGGCGTTTGTATACCCGATGTTGACCTTGTTATTTACAAAGAAAATTGGTCTTGATGAGTCAGCGGCTGGCAATTGGATCTCTTTCATCGGCCTAGCATATTTGCCAGCAAGTTTGATTGGCGGCAAGATATGTGACACCTTTGGAAGAAAGCGTATTCTGGTCGTGTGCGACTTGCTTGCGGCGGCATGTTACGTCGTATGTGGCTTTATGGAGCCATCCGTGAATATGATTTACATGATTTGCATGGGAATTTTCTTTTTCGGATTGGCAGATCCTGCCCATTCTTCCATCGTGGCGGATGTGACGACACCGGAAAATAGAGACGGTGCCTTTTCTTTGACCTATTTGGGATTCAATATTGGTTTTGCGGTAGGTCCAATCATTGGCGGTTTGCTATTTGAGGATCACTTACGTTGGTTTTTCCTAGGCGATGCCATTACAACGGCATTTGCAACGATTCTTATTGCCATCTTTGTCAAAGAGACCATCCATCATTCAGAAGATGAAGTGGATGAGACCAGAGTGATGGAAAAGAAAGCGGAGGGCTCGATTATTTCCGTGGTTCTCCAAAGACCGCAGATTTTGATTTTTGCAGTTGTTCTTTTCGGTTATAATTTTGCCTACTCTATGTGGGGGTTTTTGATGCCACTACATGTTGAGTCGGTTTATACAGGACAAGGCGCATCGATCTTCGGAAAATTATCGGCCTTGAATGGCTTGGTCGTCATGATGTTTACGCCGATTTTGACCAAACTGTTGATTCATAAAGCACATATCAGAAAAATGGTTTATGGTGGCATCATGTACCTGATCGGTTTCAGTATTTTGGGCTTTGTGAATTATATTGCGGCATTTATCGCGTCGGTATTCCTATTTACATTGGGTGAAATTATTTGTGCGATTAGTTCCATGCCATACATTAACAACAATACACCGGTTTCCCATAGAGGTAGAATGAATGCACTTTTGCCACTGCTCTTTGGAGCGGGCTATTCGGTTGGACCACTTGTAATGGGTTCCATTCTTGAAAGGACAAGTATTTCTTACACTTGGCATGTCATATCGGCTGTCTTGGTGGTCAGTGTTATTTGTATGATGATTCTGGAGTGGTTTTCCAGTACAAAAATTATAAGAGAACGTGAAAAAGGAAGAGTTGAGGCTTAATAAAGCCTCGCTCTTTTTCTATTTGATAGTTTATTGTAAAATGTAATGGGGTAGAAAATATATGCTAATAAATGTGAGGTGACTTATGTTAATACTAATATTTCTATCAATATTACTGGAATTATACTTTGTGCACAAAACCGTGAAGCTATACAGTGATAAAAAAATAAATTTATCACTGTTTCTTTTGTTTTTAGTTCTGATTTCTCTATTTGTCATTCGAAATTTAATGATACTGCATTTGCATCTAAACGCGAATGAAAACACTTACAGCTGGTACAATGCTTTTATGATGTTGGGGGCTTCGGGAGCTTTAGTGGGCTTGGCTGTTATGATGGATAAGAAACACCGACCGATGTTGATGGCTAATGAAAAGGCGGCCAGCAGCTTTGAGGATGCCTTGCGTGAGACACCAATGACGGCGGTGGCATTGCCCTACGCTATTGTCAATCAGGATTTCAAAATTGTGTATAGAAATGATGCTTTTGGAAAGATAATCAAATCCGTAATCCATAAGGGGACTCGTATTCCTGATTTGGCTACCTATTTTGAAATGCCTTTGGATTGCGATACGCCATTGGATTTGAATGAACGTGTTGTAAACACGAAGGCTCTTAATGATGGCGTTAGCAAAGTGAAAATAAACTGTCAGATTTTTGGTGATGACCATCATATCGTATGCTTTTTCCATCCGCAATCCGAGGCTGTGCAGAAGGAGAGACGACCATCAGACCATGATGGCTTAATTGAAAGATACGATAGGCTCTTAAATGTCGGTGCTTGGGAACTGAGCTATGATACTGCGGAAATTCTGTGTTCAAAGCGGACGATGGATATGTTTCGTTTACAGCATCCTGTTTGCAAGCTAGAGTCGCTTAAGAATCATATGCATCCAGAAGATTTGATCGATTTCGAAAGGAATTTCAGCAAAATCGCTTGGATTAGTGGATGTCATACCTTGGATTTGCGATTCCTTGTTGATGACGAAATAAAATACGTGACGGTGACCTATGAAATGAATATGGATGACGAAGGCCTGCCATATAAGCTGACAGGTTTTGTTCAAGATATATCTGAACGTAGCCAGGCCATTAATGAAAGACTGCTTCGTGAACAAAGGGATGTTGTCGCCGGTATTGTAGAGGAGTTGAATCATGCCATCTCACCACTCTTGGAAGGTTTGCTTAAGGATGAGGCGGCAAAGCACCATATGGCACTTATTCATGAAAATAGATATTTATTGAATACTTACAAGAGAAAATACATTGATGCTTTTATGCAAAAGAATTTGGTGAATGCGGATAAAATTATTGAAGAAACCGTATCACAATTTTTTTATGCGGGGAAAGAAATCAATGTCAGTCTCAATCTGAATGCTGGGAATTCGTTGATCAATGTGGATGAAGAGCGGTTTGAGCTTTTGATAACACACTTGATTGGAGAAATACCCAGGTTGAATAATGGGGTCAAAGTAGTCGTGGAATCCCATGAATGTAAAAAAGAACACTTGGGAAGAGAAAACACATTTTATGCTTTTACAATCAAAGTGTCAAAGGAGGATATGCCGCCGTTTGATTATGAACGTTTCAAAGAGCGTTTCTACAGGATTCCTGCAGGAAGTGATGAGACAATGCTTTATCATGCACATGGCATTATCAAAAAATTTCACGGCAGAATCGGATTTGATGAAGATGACTATTATTACATGTTCCGCATAGAATTTGATGCCATTCGTTTGGACCTATTTTCAGAAAATAGGAACCTAAAAAAAGTGGGCTATATAGGAAATTATTTTTTAGCGCATCGAATGGTCAGAGACTTTTTACTACATTATTCAGTGGAACTCGTCACGCTTAGAAATGCTTCTCCGGTGGAAATTTCAAAATATGAAGTTGTGATTTCAGATGCCGGCATTGACGATGATTTATTAGAAAAATTCGCTATTGCTTGCCGAAAAACACAGTTTATTGTCTTGAATCAAGAGTGTAGTCTTACAGGTGCGAACATTATGAAGATTGATATTTTCACTTCTTTTGGAGAACTCGTCAATCATCTTTCTAAAGACTACTTACTGGTATCAAGGCAGCGAAACACGCCGTCGAAAGTAGAGGCTTTTGATATTTTAGAGGATATTGATAAAGAAGGTATTCATGCGTCGACCAGCTGCAAGAATATGGGAAGACAGCCACATTTGTATTTTGATTATCTGAAAAAGTTTTCAAGCTATTATGGTGTGACCTTTGCGAAAGTTATTCGTTATGCACATGAGGAAAATAGAACTGAATTTGTACGTGCTTTGAAGCAGGTTAGGGATGAGGCTAGATTGCTGGGGCTCATTTCCATAGAGAACTATGCTGAACAATTGATTCACTGCGATGGTTACATCAGTGAGCATGAAATGCTTGCTGGATTTACACAAGTGGGAGAACCGCTGGAAAAGGCGATTGAGATCATCGAATCGGCCAAACGTTTTAAAGGGGAAAGCGTTGAGGCTTTTGATGAAGAGGTGCGCTACATCCTTGTTGCATTAGAAGAATGTGTGGCGTCTTTAAAACAGGGGAAACCCTTGCGATCAAGGGAACTGTTACAAGTGTTGCTTCATTACCAAAGTATGGCTTCCTTTGAAGAAAATTTAGTAGAGGCAAGTTTATTGGCTCAAAAATACCGTTTTGACGAGGCTATAGAAGCCGTTGAAGCGGTGATAGAAATGATTGCAAAAAGAGAAATAGCATAGGGGGCATATGAAAAAAAATAGGGGACTAGGCGATGTTTTGGAAACGGCTGTGGAATACGACGGGTGGTTGTTAACTCATGTGAGTGATGAGGTTGTTGAAGTCGTTCCCAATAATGTATCTAATATGGATTTAAGGGTAAAAATTTTGTTTTGTGAACGTTATGCAAAACAATTCAATAAGAAACTGAACTTCAAAATGGTTTTAAATCAGGTGCCAGAACAATTGGATGCCATATTGAAAACCGAAGGTTATCAGATAGGTGATTCTGGATTTGTTTTGATTAAAAAGGATTTGATCGACATAGAGAGTGAATGTTGGAATGGCGATGTCCACATTTACGAGAAAGGTGATGGGCGTTTTAACGAACTTCTCACGTCTCTGTTTTTAGAGGGTATTGAAGTGGGTCGCTCGGCATGTTTTTGCGAGGTTTTTTGCGAAGGCGTTTCTGCGGGCGTTGCTTTTGCGACAATTCAGTTTGGAAAAATGGGCATTTTCAACGTTTTTGTCAAAGAGAATTTCAGAGGGAAAGGTATAGGAGAACAATTAATTTGTCGTCTCTTTACTTGGGGAATGATTTCAGGGGCAGATAGTGCTTATTTGCATGTGTTGAAGTCCAATCCCATTGCTGTTGGGCTTTATCAAAAGCTTGGATTTGTTAAAGGCTCAAAAATTTGGAAAAGAATTCAACCTTAATTATCCACAAAGGTAATTGCGACGTGTTTTTTGGGGTATGAATTCAGTAATGTGAAATACGGAAGGACTGAAAGCAGTTGACAGAAGCTATGTATAAGGTACTTATTGTGGATGATGAAAAGACAATACATACCGTGACTAAGATGGTATTATCCAAATTGACGCTTGGCGGAAAAGGTTTGGCGTTTTTAAGTGCGTATTCTGCCGTAGAAGCCAAACAAATGATGCGTGATTATGAGGATATTGCTGTTATTTTGCTGGATGTCGTCATGGAAGAAGAGGATTCAGGTCTTAAACTTGTAAAATATATTCGAGAAGAACTTAAGAATGTGAATGTCAGAATCATTTTGCGTACAGGTCAACCAGGGTATGCACCACAAAAAGAAGTGATTATGAACTATGATATCAACGACTATAAGGAGAAGAACCTACTGACGTCAAGTCAACTCTATATTTCTGTAATCACGGCGCTGAGATCTTACCGTGATTTAGAAGAGCTGGACAGTCGGCAGGATAAACTGTTCAGGGCGCTGGAAGCGACTTCTAGAGTTTTGAGTATGGATGAACCGGATGAAATTGCTAGGGAATATTTAAAACAAATTCAACAATTTGCCATGTTCACCAATGCCTTTGCCATTATCACAACATCTTTGAATATAACTGCTTTCGAGTATGAAGACTTAATGGCACATTGCAAAATATCCGGTATTGGCAAATATGAGAATGTGAGTGAAAATGAACTTGATGAGGTCTATCTTTCTGGTGTCAAGGAATGTTTGTGGCATTGCGATGAGAGTGGGAGAAATTGTGGTCTTCCCAATGAACTGCTTGTTGCGGTAAATCATAAGGACGGCTATAACGGTCTGATCTACTTGTATTTTGATGAGGTCTTATCCGTTCATGACCGAAATTTGATTGAACTATACAGTCGAAATGTTCTGATGGCTGTACAAAACACCTTGGTCAATAAAGAGATTTTAGAAAAACAAATAGAAATCAACGATAAGAATGTAGAAATTATCGAGACACAGCAGGAGATGGTATTGAAGCTGGGCGAAGTTGTGGAGTATAAATCGCGTGGTACGGCGAACCATATCAATCGTGTTGCTGAAATGGCGGTTGTCATTGGCGAGGAAATTGGCTTATCCAAGGAGGCTTGTGATTTGTTGCGTTTTAGTGCACCTATGCATGACGTGGGAAAACTGGGTATTGAGGATCAGCTCTTGAATAAACCGGGCAAGTTGACGGAGTCGGAATACGAGGTGGTTAAACGCCATTCTAAAATCGGCTATGATTTATTTAAAAATTCCAAGAGAGAACTGCTTCAAGTCTGTGCCGTTGTTGCCTTGCAACATCATGAACGCTGGGATGGCAATGGTTACCCAAATGGTTTAAAGGGTGATCATATTCATCTATTTGGAAGGATTGTTGCCTTGGTAGATGTTTTTGATGCACTGACTCATGATCGGGTCTATAAAGCAGCCTGGAGCGTTGATGAAGCGACGGATTACATCATTTCAGAGAAGGGCACCTATTTTGATCCCGAATTGGTAGAGGCGTTCATCAAAGCTTTGCCACGGCTGAAGGCAATTTTGGAAGCCTTGCCGGCATAATCGCGTTAAATGTACGATGTGAAATGGAAAAAACGCCCTGTTCATTTTGAACAGGGCGTTTATTTTGTCATTTGACTTTTGTCTACAGGATTTCTAAAACTCTAAGTCTTAATTCGCCGTTTGGTGTTTCGACAACAAACTCGTCGTCGACTTTCTTGCCGATAAGTCCACCACCGATAGGCGATTCATTTGAAAGTTTATCTTCAAATGGATCAGATTCGATTTTACTAACGATTTTCACAGTTTGCTCTTCGTTGTCATCTACGTACAAGAAGCGTACAGTCGAATTCATAGCAACGACATCTTTATCTGCGCTGTCTTGAGCCAATTCATGATTTTCGAGTAGTTCCGTAAGTCTCATTATTTCAGATTCGTTAAACGATTGAGCTTCACGAGCAGCGTGATACTCTGCATTTTCTGATAAGTCGCCAAATCCACGAGCTTTTTTTATTTCTTCGCTTATTTCTTTTCTTCTTGCAATCAACTCATCTCTTTCAGCAAGGACTTTTTCTAGAGCTGCAGCAGTAAGAATGATTTTTTTCATATATTCATCCTCCTTCAAACATAATAATATATTACCACAAAACAGGTTTATTTTGTAAAAAATTTATATTAAAATTATACTGAAGTCTACATATATGTTTATAGGAGCTGAAATATAATGTCAAATTTTAATAAAAAGGCTGTTTTTGCAGATGTTTTACTTATTTTGGTGGCTTTGATTTGGGGCGGTGGTTTTGTTGTCATCAAGGACTCACTATCGGCCATGACACCGCTTTTTCTTATGGCAATTCGCTTTGATTTGGCGGCGATTGTGCTGGGTGTGATCTTTTACAGGCAAATGAAGCAGATGACGATGGATGATTTGAAACCTGGAATAGCGATAGGTCTTTTTCTATTTATCGCTTTTGCGGTACAAAACGTAGGTCTGAATGAAACGACAGCGTCAGCCAATGCTTTTTTAACGGCTACAAATGTTGTTTTCGTGCCATTTTTAGTATGGTTTTATAGAAGACAAGCGCCAAAACTTAGTGTTTTTATCGCATCAGGTATGACGCTGGCAGGCGTTGGGTTGATGACGCTTAATGAAAACCTAGCTATGGGTCGAGGGGACGTGCTATCTCTTATCGGCGCATTCTTTTTTGCCGTTCATATCATCTTTGTCGACAAATACGCCAAGGAAAGGTCACCTATGGTGTTGACCTTCATTCAAATTGCTGCAGCGGGTATTTTCATGACGCTGAGTGCATTTATCATTGAACCTGTACCGGAAGTCATCTCATCTAAAGTTTGGATCGGTCTTGTCTATCAGGTGCTTTTGGGGACTGTGGTCTGTTATGGCTTGCAAAATAGCGCACAAAAACATACCTCTTCCAGTCATACGTCGATTATTCTGTCTCTAGAAGCATTTTTTGCGACTGTTATGGCTGTGATTTTCCTCAAGGAGCAGTTGACGCTACCGATGATTGCCGGAAGTTTTTTGATTTTCGCTTCCATTTTGCTGGTAGAAATAAAACCGACGGCTCAATCAGAACAGTCGGCAGTGGATACGGCACCCAATCTAGACTAGATACCATACATTATGATTATTGCTTGCTGGTGAGGATTTCATCCTCCATTTGCCTTAGCTGGTGTCTTTCCTCATCGCTTAATTTCTCTAAAATTGCATGTCGATAATGGACGCCAAGCGCTCTTTTGTCTTTAATCTCCTCCGTTCGGACTTGGTCCCAATGGAGCTTTTTTCGTTTCTCGTAAAGATCATAGTCGCATATGCGTTCGCCGTCTTCGAGGTATTCCAGACCTACGAGGACTTTTTTTATGGATAGAGGTTCGTCGAAAGTAAAGAAGCGCACTTTGTAAATGCCAACGGTTTGGAAGACGCTGGCTACATCGGTACCCCATGCTTCTCCTAAAATCATACCTAGCTCCAACTTCTCGAACACATAGCGCATTCTATTATAATGAAGATCAAAACGGCCATAGGCGTCATAAATTTTGATTTTAAGTTCATACCAATCACTGTTGTTGATACCGATATTCAGGTACTTGAGATTTTGATTTCTCAGAAATCTCAAAACCTTGTAATATGAGGCCATGGTATGGACGCACTCATGGTGCGTAGCAATAAGCGAAATCGGTTTGTGAAGTGCGTTGTTTGAAAAGTAGATGAGGGTGCCAGTATTGATTTCTTCTAGAGCGTGTACTCTTGGAATGATACTGCCACCGATGTCTTTTGAAACTTCAGTAATGACTTTTTCAACATCGCCGACGGTTCTTAGTATCAAAATACGAGGACAGAGTTTGATTTTTGTCACAATGGGTTCGCGGATGTCGTTGTTGATAAAAGAGGAAAGCAGGTTTTCTGATTCAATTTTCAGCAGGATGATGTAGAGGATATCATGGATGGAGATATTGGATTGCATTCTATCGGTAACAAGAATCAACACGTCGCCTTCTTGCGAGGCGGCGAAGGTACTGTCCAGCATTTCTGGAGAGTAGGGACCTTGCTTTGTGACTTCAAATTGTGTTGAGATAAAATTAATAAGCTTGGATAAATCTTTGGTTTCGATGCCAATGGTTTTACAGGAACCGCGTACAAGATTTAACATAAGATACCTCCTAAAGTTTTTTTCTGTACATGTTCAGGCGACTTTCTTTTGTGCCGATAGGGTAGTCAAAGGTGTATATTTCACCTGTGACTATATGAATCAGTGCCATTTTTTCGATGCCGTTAAAGTACTTTGGTACGTGTTCATAATCGCTTGCCTTTTCTAAGTTGTGACCGAAAAAGATCATGTCCGGCGAGGGCGAGGTCGTTGAGACGCTATTGATATCATGAGCCATGCCAAAGGAAAAGTGGGATGTTTGAATCACTTCATAATAGGACACGATGTGTCCTTTGATGCTGTAGGCCTTTAATGTCTCATAATCGTCATGGTTACCCATAGCATAATAGACCTGCCTTTCACCGCCTTCTAAAATTCTGACCAATCGTTTGAGGTAATGTTTATAGCCTTCAAAAACAGAAGGGTAGAGTTCCAGTTTAAGATTGTCAACCAAATCGCCTGTGTGTACGATGATTTTTGGATTGACTCTTTTTATGAAACTCTCCAGAGCGCCAAAAATAGAACTGGGGGTATCTGAAATATGCAATAGATACGGCGCTTCTAAATCGATGCTGTCAGGTATAAAAATTCTTCCTAAAAAGTCGTAGATGGATGCTTTAATCATAGCTGACTCCTTTGTCTATATATAATACTATTATACAAAAAAACTTTATAAAACAGTGAATTTTAACCTAGAAAAGCCGATGAATTATGTTACTATTTAATGAGAAATACATTGGAGGGGTTTATGCATGCAGGTATTACTCGATAAAATTGTAGAAGATAGTAAGAAATTAACGGCAAAGGGGAAAGTGGCTAGCTATATACCTGAATTGTCAAAAGCGGATGCATCGCATGTAGGTATTGCCATTGTGCAAACAAACGGTAAAATAAGATGCGCAGGGGATTACATGACAAAATTCACGATTCAGTCCGTATCAAAGCCGATTGTGTTGCTTCAGGCGCTTATGGATAATGGAGAAGAGGAAGTATTCAGTCGAGTGGGAATGGAGCCGACGGGCGACCCTTTTAATTCTATTATTCGTTTAGAGACATTTGACGGTTCCAAACCACTTAATCCAATGATTAATGCGGGTGCCATCGCAGTAAGCAGTCTCATCAAGGGCAAGGATAATGCAGAACGCTTTGATCGTATGATGACGCTTTTCAAACAGCTATCCAATAATCCGGATTTGACGGTTAATGAAGATGTATTTATGTCGGAAAAATTGACAGGTGACAGGAATAGAGCGATGGGCTATTTCATGAAGGATTTAGGCAGCATTCGCGGTAATGTGGAAGAGGTATTGGATTTATACTTCAGACAATGTTCTATTGAAGTCAATTGTATGGATATTGCAAATATCGGTGCTTTTTTTGCCAACCACGGTAGAGATTTGGTAACGGGGGAACAAATCGTACCGGTGAGATATATGAATATTGTAAAGACGGTGATGATGACTTGTGGCATGTACGACGCATCGGGGGAATTTGCGGTGAATGTAGGTGTTCCAGCTAAGAGTGGCGTTGGCGGAGGCATCATGTGTGCGGTACCAAACCGAATGGGGATTGGGACTTTTGGACCCTCACTTGATAAAAAAGGAAACAGTATTGCGGGACTTAATGTATTATCAGAGTTGTCAAAAGAGCTACAATTAAGTATATTTTAATTAGCACGATAATTAGTTTATTATTTTTTGGGGGGTAAATATGACTAGTAATCACAACATTGGAGAGATTATCAAATCTCTTAGATTGTCAAAAAAGATGACGTTAAAGGAATTAAGTGAACAAACGGAGTTGTCCATAGGCTTTTTATCACAAGTTGAAAGGGGGCTTACGGCTCTTGCAATTACTTCGTTAGAAAAAATTGCAAATGCATTGAATGTGGATTTGTCGTACTTTTTTCCGATTAAGAAAACTGGTCATAATTCGGTTATGCGTTCTTATGAAAGAGAAGTTTTTCAGATTCAGAACAACCGTTTCATTACCTATCATTTGACCCATGATGTAGAGAATAAGAACATGCTGCCAAGACTCATGGAAATTTTACCATCAAAAGAAAATGAAGAGATCATTCAGTATCAACATGACGGTGAAGAGTTCGTCTACGTACTTGAAGGTGTGTTTACATTGATTTTAAATAATGAGAAGCAGGATTTATACCCTGGTGATTGCGTTCATTTCGATTCTAGAATTATTCATAATTGGGCGAATTACACCAATAAAACGGTTAAAGTTCTTGCGATGAATTATCCGAATGAATACAAAAAAAGAGCTATTGATGAAGAATAAGAGGCATTTCAAGTATCGTCTATCCATTAGGATAGGCGAATTTTTTTATATCTTTTACGAAATTCCAGTGGGACGCATTGCGCGCATGTATAAAAATATTGACCCGCAGCTCTTTTTTTTATATGATGATTGTAGTTGACAAATAATGCGTTTGGTATTTTTTCTAAAAGGAATGGTAGGTATGAACGAATTTCAGTTTAAAACTGTAGTAGAGGACTTGTCTAGAGAATTGGAAATCACCATCTTGATGTTTGATGGTCAGGGTGTCTGCATGAACAATGGCAAGGACATTAAGTTATCCGTGAATCAAGTAGCTAAAATAAGACAAGAGGGATTTTGTGCTTTTGAAAACGCGTTTTTTAGCGTTGTATCCGATGTTTCAAATGATTGGATTGTTGGTATGGTAAATCATATTCCTGGCGTAGAAAAGATTTTGAAGATCGTGACAATGACATTGGAGAAAGAAATTAAAAGGGACGACTATACTCAAAGTGGTCTTGAAATGCTGTTTTTCAATACGGTACCCGAAGAGAAGAGAGAGTACATCATCAACGCACTTAACATAAGAGAAAGTACAGATTACCGAGTACTGGTTATAAAGTATGAGGAGAAGAATATCAAAATACTGACCGACAAAGCACGCATCATTTTCCATAATTGCGAGACCATTTCCTTGGACGGCAACTTGCTGGGCTTATTCATCCGTAACAAGAAGGATGTTAATCAGCTCATTGATACCTATCTTCAGGATGTCACTGAAAATGAAGGCATACACATTAAGATTGGTGTTGGCGTGGCGTCCAAAGGGTCAACGGGTATTCATGAATCCTTTAAAACGGCATCTAATGCTTTGCTTGTGGGCAGAGCCCTCCTAAGAACATCGAAAATATATTACTTTGAAGATCTGATTCTCCCTATGTTGGTTTATGAAACGGGAGAGGGTGAAGTGAGAGAATACATGAAGAACACTGAGGACGGGATTTTTGAGATATTCAGCGATCTGGAACTCTTAGACACAGGACGTCAGTTCCTCATCAACAACCTTAATACTTCTGAAACGGCCAATAGCATGTTTGTTCATAGAAATACACTGGTGTATCGGCTAAATAAGATAGAAAAGATTTCTGGACTGGATATTAGGCGTTTTGAAGATGCACTGAAGTTCTATATCCGCTATATCGCTTGGCAGTTAGAAAAATAATTTTGAAAAATGATATAAGAAAAACCCTCACACTTGTGAGGGTTTTTATACGTTTTAGTATTCTTATTTGTTTGGAAGCAATTTGATCAATTCAGGAATAACAGCATTCAAGTCACCAACAATACTTAAGTCAGCAGAATCGAAGATTGGAGCTGTATCGTCTTTATTAATTGCTACGATGTATTCAGATTCTTCCATACCAGCTAAATGCTGAATAGCACCTGAGATACCACATGCGAAGTAAAGGTCAGGTCTAACTGTTTTACCCGTTTGACCAACTTGTTGTGCTCTGTCTGTCCAACCTGCGTCAACAACAGCTCTTGAAGAAGACACTGTTCCACCAAGTTTTTCAGCCAATTCGCCAAGTAGCTCAAGTTTTGAAGGATTGCCAATACCTCTACCTGCAGAAACAAGTACGTTGGCATCTTCGATTTTGATCAATTCGTGTGTGTGTTTAACTACTTCAAGAATTTCGATATTTGCATCAGCATCCGTAAATGGTACAGCTACCTCAGTGATTACAGATGGTCTTGATTCGTCTTTGTTGATCATTGGCATAACACCAGGTCTTATAGTAGACATTTGAGGTCTATGTTCAGGACAGATGATGGTTGCCATGATGTTACCGCCGAATGCAGGGCGTGTCATCATCAAGTTATTAGTTTCTTCTTCGACATCAAGGCTTGTACAGTCAGCTGTAAGGCCAGTGTCCATTCTTGAAGAAACTCTTGGTGCCAAGTCACGACCGATTGAAGTTGCACCGAAAAATACGATTTCAGGTTTGTACTCTTTACAGATGTGAGTCATCGCTTTAGCGTATGGTTCAGTCATGAATTCGCCTAAAGACTTGTGTTTTACTAGGTATAGCTCGTCAAGTCCCCAGTGGAATAATTCGTCTAAGTTCTCGTTAATGTCGTTGATAAGCAGTGCGCCTTTACATTTACATCCTAATGTATTTGCTATTTCACGGCCTTTAGAAACAAGTTCTTTAGAAACTTTTTCGACAACGCCGTCTCTTTGTTCAATAAAAACTAAAACATCTTTGTATTCGCTAATATTCATTTTCGACCCTCCTAGAATTAGATAATGTATTTCTCTTTTAAGTTATCAAGAATGATTTGAGCAGCTTGAGCTGCATCCACGTCGTATTTCTTACCTGGTGCTTTAACAGCTTTAGTGAAAGACTTCTTAACGCGAGTAGGAGAGCCTTTTAAACCAAGTGCTTCTTCATCGATTTCGATGTCGTCTCTTGTCCAAGTTACGATCTCTTTTTCTCTGTAAGCGTCCATGATACCTTCTACAGACATGTATCTAGGCGCATTAAGTTCAGCGAGAGTCGTAATTAGACATGGCATTTTCACTTTGATTTTGTGTGCTCTGTCTTCAAATTCTCTTGTGATGAATAGGTGTTCACCATCTCTATCTAATTCTTTTACGTATGAAACTTGTGGAAGACCTAATTTTTCAGCGATTTGTGGACCAACTTGCGCAGTGTCACCGTCGATTGCTTGACGGCCAGCAATGATTAAATCATAGTCCAATTTTCTGATTGCAGAAGCAAGTGTCATAGAAGTAGCCCATGTATCTGCGCCTGCAAATTTTCTGTCAGTCAATAGGATCGCTTCATCAGCGCCCATTGCAAGAGCTTCTCTAAGCGCTTTGTCTGCTTGAGGAGGTCCCATTGTAAGTACAGTAACTTTCGCATCAAATTTATCTTTTAAAACTAAAGCAGCTTCTAAGCCTGCTTTATCATCTGGGTTGATAATACTTGGCACGCCATCACGAATAAGAGTGCCAGTTTTTGGATCTAATTTAACTTCGTTAGTATCTGGAACTTGTTTAATACAAACAACAATATTCATTTTAGTATCCTCCTTATTTAAGCAAGCTAGCGCTGATTACCATTCTTTGTACTTCTGAAGTACCTTCATAGATCTCAGTAATCTTAGCATCTCTCATCATTCTCTCTACACCGTATTCTCTAGTGTAGCCGTAACCACCATGTAATTGAACTGCCTTAGTAGTAACTTCCATAGCAGCTTCAGCAGCGAATAATTTCGCCATAGCAGCTTCCTTAGAATAAGGGACTTTTGCATCTTTAGCTCTTGCAGCTTTATAAACAAGTAATCTAGCTGCTTCTGTTCTAGTATCCATATCTGCTAATTGGAATTGTGTATTTTGGAATTTAGCAATAGATCTGCCAAATTGTTTTCTTTCTTTCACGTATTTAACTGTCTCGTCTAATGAACCTTGAGCTAGACCAAGTGCTTGAGAAGCGATACCGATACGGCCGCCATCAAGAGTTTTCATAGCGATTTTGAAACCTTGACCTTCTTTGCCAAGTAAGTTTTCTTTAGGCACGATACAGTCTTCCATGATTAATTCGCAAGTTGCAGAACCACGGATACCCATTTTCTTTTCTTTTTTACCAACGGAGAATCCAGGGAACTCTCTTTCAACGATAAATGCAGAAATACCTCTAGTACCTTGCGCTTTATCCGTCATAGCCATGATGATGAAAACGTCAGCGTTACTAGCGTTCGTGATGAAGATTTTGCTTCCATTTAACACATAGTGATCGCCTTCAAGTACCGCTCTAGTTTGTTGACCAGCAGCATCAGTACCTGCATTTGGTTCAGTTAAACCGAATGCACCAAGTTTTTCACC
This sequence comes from Clostridia bacterium, assembly GCA_016938815.1. Lineage (GTDB taxonomy): Bacteria > Bacillota > Clostridia > Peptostreptococcales > Acidaminobacteraceae > JAFGTX01. Next base: position 19,669 of record JAFGTX010000057.1, read on the forward strand.
TTTTGCAAGTGGTACCAAGTATTGTTGTTTTTGTTCTTCAGTACCCCATTCATAGATTGGCGCAGCACATAGAGACGTGTGAGCAGAAACGATAACGCCTGTTGTACCACAAGCTTTAGAAAGCTCTTCAACAGCCATAGCATATGCTAAGTTGTCAGCACCAGCTCCACCGTATTCTTTTGGGAAAGGAATACCCAAAAATCCATAGCGCGCAAGTTTCTCAACTGTCTCAACCGGAAATCTTTCTTCTTCGTCGATTTCCTCAGCAAGTGGTTTTACTTCGTTTTCTGTGAATTTTCTGTACATTTCTTGAAGCATTAAGTGTTCCTTGCTTAGATCGAAATTCATAAATGATCCTCCTTCTGCGCTAGTAAACAAACAAAAGTCATCACTTCTCATCAACATCAATGTCGCGGGCAATTGTGTACGACAACCACCACAATAGCTTTTGTTAAGGCCTACTAGCAAAATATTATTTTGTGTTTGGGACAATCCCGTTATTATTTTAACATATTAATTCAAAAATACGAATGTATTTTTCAAAAATAGTGATTATATTTTATCCTTTTGAGTTGGTCGGTTTTTTTTTGAAGCAGTTTGAATTTTTGTGTACTTTAAAGGCGTGTCGCCTTTATTAGGGGAATAGATCTTTGTTAAACTTATACAATAAATTGTGGCCGGTTTGCCCGAATAGTCTGAAAAGTATATCAAAAGTTGTTAGAGAATTGACAATTGTGAATGTGTATACGCCATTCTTTTGGAATCTTCCTTGTGGAATGGTTTTAGATTTTAGTATAATTACTTTGGGAGGATGCGTATGAAGACAGGAATATACACCGTATTAGGGATGATTGGAATTTTTTTAGTAGTAACACTATTTATGGCTGTAAGCGACGTTGCAGATCATGTTAAAGATAAAGGTGATATGGAGGACAGCGAGTCTTTAAAAGCCTTTATGCCGATAGAGCCGTGCGCATGGACCTACAGTGACGATAAAACCTTTAAGAAAATCATGGTCACAGAACAGGCTTTTGAAAGTGACCAATTCACGAATATTATTGTTAAGGGCGAGGAAGACGATAGCAGTATCAAATCATACACGGATAAGTACCAGTTTGAATATACTTATAAGGTCGATGATGAGTCGTTGACTCGATTGATGTCAGGCAATACGCTACTGGATCAGTATGAGAAGGTTGTATTGTTAAAAAAACCTTTAATTAAAGACAATCATTGGTCTGATATTTGGGTGACAACAAATGGCAAAAGTGTCGCTGTGGAAAGTGTGATTATCGACATCTCTGAGGACGGCAAACGTATTGTTGTAGAAAGTGCTTCCAATGACAAGAGTTTAAAGGTTACCAGAACGCTTGAAACAGGGAAAGGCGTAGTTGAAACCCGCATTGTAGAATCATATTGCTCGGTGCTCGTTGAGACTGGATTTGCATTGAAACGATTTGAGCCGTTTGAATATAAAGGTTTTGATAATTATATGGCATTTTTGGGTAATGAAAAGATAAGTACGTCTATTGACGCAATTAAGACGAGCGAAGAGGGTGTCTCTGCAGATGATAAAACGGCGGACGATAGCGCAATAACTCCGGAATCAGGGGAAAGCGATCAGGAAGCTGAAATATTTGAGGATGACGAAATTGATGAAGAGACAAGGACTGCGCTTGTTGACAGTGTTAAAAATTTCAACGTGAAGTGGATTGCTTTTATTAATGATGCGGATATGACCATCCTGGAAACCGTAGTTCCAGGAGGTGGTGCGGAAAAAATTATCCAAGCCTATATGGATAAAGAAATGACACAAAAATTTCTAGCAATGGATTTTCAGAGAGTGGTCTTGAAGGGTGATATTGCTAACGTTTATGTCTATGAAGAAATTGAACGAACCATGGATGAGTCAGTAGAAGTTTTAGTCTATAATTGGATTTATGAAGTAGACTATATTGATGGGAAATGGCTTATAAAAGGGTATATAGAAAATAAATCATTGTAGTATCAAATTTTTCTGTGGGAGGAATTGTTGTGGCGGATAATAACAATCCTAATAAGGCGCTGACGCCAGAGGAAATCGCAGCACTTTTTGCGACATCAAATGAACCAGAAGAACCAGATAACGAAAAAAAGAAAAAGAAGAAAGAACAAGAAGACGATGCAAATTTCAATAAAGTGTTGGATGCTGATGAAATAGCGGCTTTATTTGCTGCGCAGCAAGAAGAAGCTACAGTGGAATCAATTCAAGAGGATGAACCATCAAATGACGAGAACCCCACAACTGATGAGGAACCGGCAAAGGTTGTAGAGCGTAATCCCAACAAGGCCCTAAGCGCTGATGAGATTGCAGCCCTATTTTCCGATCAGGAAAAAGAACCAGAGGAAGTTGCGGCAGATGAACCAGAACCAGTTGAAGAACCCACAGAAGAATCTGTAGCAGAGCCGGAAATTGTAGAGGCACCTGCAAATCCAAATCAG
>JAFGTX010000339.1 GCA_016938815.1 Clostridia bacterium
GACTTACACCTAGCTATTATGAACAATTCAAATCGACATTTTTCATTTGCCTGACGGATGGCTGGCATCCAGATTTGAAAAGTCTCATCAAAGAACAGATGACTATGGCAAGCGACTTGATTCTTATACAATTATTAACACCCGAAGAACTGTCACCAAGCCTATCTGGTCATTTAGAACTTGTAGATAGCGAAACCGGTGACCACCTTAAAATGAAAATTACACCTGAGATTCTAGACCGTTATCATCACAGCTTAAAGCATCATACGGAAAATCTAAGACAAGACTGCTCTCAATTTGGCTTCCGTTTCTTCCAGATTGATGTCTCTCAACCAATAAAACCGCTGCTCATTAGCCTCGGGAGGTAACATGACTATTTTAAACCCTATGGGATGGTTGCTTTTGGCAGGGTTACCCATACTTTATTATCTATCAAAAAAAAATAACCGCCCAAAGTTGGAAACGGTACCCTACCTAGGTATATGGCAAGAACTTTACGGCGAAACTGCAAGACAGCAGAAGAAAATGCCGAACATCCTCTTACTATGTGTTCAGTCTCTTCTGATTTTTTGTGCTGTCTTGGGTATGCTTGACCTGTATCGTACACAGATTGCTGATGCCGATATCGTCCTTTTGTATGACCGTTCGATCTCAACGGATAGAATCAACGATTTCCAAGCTCTGACGTCATTTGTAAAAGCCAATGACCAATCACGTTACCATCTCATTTTCATAGATGACGCCATAGAAGAGGCAGAGAGTTTATTGGGAGGAGACGAGTTACTGAGAGTGATTGCTAAAACGTCCGCTAGCTATAAACCGCTGGATTTATCACTTTTGAAGGCAGTCTATGAAACTTATGAAGCAAAGAATGAGACGGTGGTCGTATGTACAGATAAAGTAGAAGTTGATTTAGAACGTACGATACATTTATCAGCGGATGCCCATAATGTAGGCCTACGTCTTTTGAGATACGACCCATATGAAGCAACTTTGTCGGTTATCCTAGAAAACGATTACCATGCCGTTGAAAGTATGCCGCTAATCATCGCGCTGGATCAAAAGGAAGTCTACGAATCCATTTATTACTTAGAGCCACATGAACGTCGTCAAGTTACCATAGAATGCGCCGATTTCATGTCGAATATTGATAGCAACAATAAACTACTTACCGTTAGGTTGGCTGTTGAAGACAGCCTTTCGTCAGATAACATCGCTTATATAACCTATATGCCGAATTTGTCTATTCACATGGATCCCAAGGACAAGTCCATATCAAAAGTGGTTGATTTAATGCCTTATGTCGAAACATCTGAAAACGGTGTAGAACTTATACCGTTAACAGAATGGGTCAAATCGTCGGTTGAGTACGATCAGTCCTTTATAGAACAAATGAAAAATGTAGATTGGTATGATGAAGACACGATTCAGTCACCCTATTTTCCTTTGTGGATTGAAGATCATCTCTATGCAACCTATCTAAGAGAAGTGGACAAACTCAATGATCGTTTGCCTACAGAGGTCTTACCGGCATACTATACAGTAAATGCAAATCTCGATTTGTCAGAAGGCCATTACCAAATCGATTCCAAGCCCCTTGGGCAGACGCTACCACCAATGTTCTTTCTCACAAGTTTCATGGTTCTACTTGTTGTAGAAGAGGAGGTCAGAAAACGTGTATAAATTCATCATTTTCCTGTTAACGCTGACTCTGGCGCTGCTTTACTGGCAATATCGACTTCTTCGAAAGGGAAAAAACAATTTGATTTGGCTTGCATTAAGAATGGGGATTTGTCTTACAATTCTCGTAACGATACTTGTCCCGACGTACCATTTGCCGATGGCGTCGCCTATAGAAATTCTTCTAGTGGATAATTCCTATTCCATGGCATCTTCAGTGGATGCTGCCTGGGAGACGGTCTCTACTTTTGAAGAAACGCATCAAAAAGAAAAACACGGCATTCTTCTCTTCTCAGGAAAAACGGTGTCCATCTACGATGATGCCCAATCCATCGAATCCTTGAAAGCAAGTTTTTATGAATCTTATGCCAAAAGTTCGGTGACCGATTTAGCATCAGCTATTGGCACTATTGAAAATCACTATGGGACATCTCAGGCGCTAAATATCACCTTACTGACAGATGGTTATGTGACAGAGATGTTGCCAACACTGGAAGATTTTCCTGATAGCTGGTCTTTGACGACTCTGCCGCTGATTACTGATCAAAATATAGACGTCGCCCTTGACGATTTACGCCTATTGAAAACAGCGAAAAATGATTTAAGACAGGCAAAGTCTGTCCAATTGACCTACACGTCACAAATGAGTGGCAATGGCATATTCATTTTAACATCAAGTATGGGCGAAGTGATCAGAACAGATATCACTGTCGAAAAAGGCAAGTATACCATAGACTTGGCTTGTGATTTCAGCCTAGATGCAGACCCGATAAAGGGACAACTAATGATCTCTGGTGATGAAAACCCCCATAACAATACAGTGAAACTGATTTGCCCTGAAAGTCAAAAGCTTTCATTTCTCGTAATTTCAGATATGAACAACTGGGACA
>JAFGTX010000340.1 GCA_016938815.1 Clostridia bacterium
ATGGAACTTAAGGAAACAGCGCTTGGCGGTCTTGCGACGACGGCGACTGGCAAAAAACTAGCACAGATTGCGTTAACACAGGAATAATAGGGTATGAAAAAAGGCATGAACCACACGTTAATCCGCGTAGGTCATGCCTTATTTTTTTAAAGGTCAAACTTATTTGAAAATACCGAAAGGTTTTCCAAGTGGTAAGAATGTTTTGCCGAATGTTGCGTTGAGAACATTCGCTGCCGAACCATAGAATGATACGATTGAAATGGCAAGCTCGCTGTATGCTGCTAATGCATGTGCTGCGTGCATACCTGCCAATGTGCTTAGTGATAAACCGATAAATAAAAAGTCAATTAGTACGAAAATGATAAATAACGTCTTGTTTGTTTCTACAGCACCGATTGTCATGTAGATTGAAAAAATAAGGTATCCGACAAAAGCAAAACCAAGTTGTTTTGGATCTGCGTTTTGTGCCATTGCCTCACCGAATACACCATGAGAAATCATCCATGACATAGAAACGCCAAGCCAGAACATAGAGTAACCGCCGAAAGCCGTTGCTCCGAATACGTTCCCTTTTTTAGCGTCGTTGATGCAAGCAAAAAGTTGCGCAAAGGCACCAAGGAAAATCGCCCAAGGAATAATGTAAGATGTACCGCTTGTCAGTCCCAATTTAGATGAAGATGCAACCAGCGTTACCATCGCTAATCCAAAAAGACCGAGTGCCGATGGATCTGCTGTATAAATTTTTGTTTCATTTGTGCTCATCAATAACCTCCAAAGTTTTATATATTTACATATGATAAAAACACAGTTACAAATTTATCAAACTTTTTTATCAGTGTCAATTGGTTTATGGTGAGTTTTATTGCAAAATTGTAAAAAAATAAAAAAAAAGCTGGTAATTAAAAAAAATAATGATAAAATAAAGAGTCAAGGTCGTAGAAGGAAGAAAAAAAGGAGACTAAATGAACATAATTAAATTTTCGGAATTGGAATGCTCACCGGAAATCCATAAAGCTGTAGAGGCTATGGGTTTTGAAGAGACGACACCGATTCAAACGTTAGCCATCCCTTACGTTATGCAGGGTAGGGATGTAGTTGGACAAGCGCAGACTGGAACGGGAAAAACAGCGGCGTTTGGTATTCCTGCATTAGATAAAATAGATTTGGACCTTAAGAAACCTCAAGTGTTAATCATGTGTCCGACGAGAGAGTTGGCAGTACAAGTTTCGGAAGAAATGTCGAAGTTGGGTAAATTCAAGCGTGGGTTGCGTATCCTGCCGGTATACGGTGGCCAATCCATTGACCGTCAAATATATGCATTAAAAAAGGGTGTACACGTGATTATCGGAACGCCAGGCAGATTGTTGGATCACTTGAAGAGACGTACACTCTCCTTTGAGTATATCAACACAGTGGTATTGGACGAAGCGGATGAAATGCTTAAGATGGGCTTTAGAGAAGATATTGAAGCGATTTTAAGTAATATCGACGATGGAAGACAAACTCTGTTGTTCTCAGCAACGATGCCAAAGGCGATTTTGGAAATCATCAGCAAGTATCAAAATAATCCTGAGATTGTTAAGGTGGCGCACAAGGAATTGACGACGCCAAATGTTAGTCAATCTTACCTTGAAGTAAATGAACGCAATAAATTAGAAGTGCTTACGAGACTGATTGATATTTATTCGCCAAAGCTTTCCATCGTATTCTGTAATACGAAGAAGCGCGTGGATGATGTAACCGATATGCTCCAAGCGCGCGGCTATATTGCGGATAAGATTCACGGTGATATGAAGCAAACTCTTAGAATGAATGTCATTAGAAAGTTCAAAAGCTGTGATGTGGATATCTTGGTTGCGACGGATGTTGCGGCGAGAGGTTTGGATATCGATAATGTAGAATGTGTATTCAACTACGATATGCCATCCCACGAAGAATATTATGTACACAGAGTCGGTAGAACAGGTAGAGCGGGTAATCTGGGTAGCGCCTTCTCGTTTGTGACGGGTAAAGATTTCTACTTGTTAAAGAATATCATGCGCTACACTAAGAAGAATATGCAGCGTCATCAGATTCCAACGATTCAGGACATCGAAGTTTTGAAAAAGGATGCCTTTATTATGGAAGTCAAAGCACTTATGGATGGTGGCGGCCTGAATCCTTATATTGCAATTGTTGAAGAACTGATGGAAGAAAATTATACGTCTGTTGAAATTGCAGCGGCGATGGTGAAGAAGGAGCTTGAGATCTCCAAAGAACGCCAAATTGATTTAACGCCGGTTCAAAACCAAGATAAGGAATCGAGAAAGACAAGAGAAAAGGGCCGTGGCAGAACACCAAAAGATAAAGATAAAGATAAGGATATGGTGCGCTTATTTGTCAATATCGGCAGTCAGAAGAAAGTGCGCGTGAACGATTTGGTAGGTGCTATTGCAGGTGAAGCGAATATTCCTGGTAAAGCACTTGGTTCGATTGATATCTTCGATACTTTTTCCTTTGTTGATGTCCCTTCGAAATACGTGGATAAAGTGGTTCGCGTGATGGACGGTAATAGCGTTAAGGGTACAAAAGTATCTTGCGAAGTTGCCAATGACAAATCGAAGCGTAAAAGAAAAGCAAAAAGTAGAGCATAATGATCAATTTAAGTCCTTGTGATTTAGTTAACAAGTGGATCACAAGGATTTTTTGACGCTTAAAAATAAACACAGGTTCATGTATTTCTTGACTCAAGTCGTTCATATTTATAGTTTGGAATTGTTAAATATTTTTCTCACTTTGAAATGTATACAATTCCACTATATTCCCAAAGGCTGTTAATATCTGACTAGCGAGAATTGTCAGAAAGAGTTGCTAAAATTTTTTATAGATTACTAAAAATTTTTTTGTTGACATAGGACATGAGTGGGCTATAATAAGCGTCGAGCCCCTATTTTCAGGGGTTTCAAAATATTTGGGGATTGGAGTGTTGCAGTTTGGAGACTGAAGTAGTTTTAGCAGTCGGTATTTTTATTATTACCTATATAATTATTATGTCAGAGAAATTGAATCGTACGGCAGTGGCTCTAGTAGGCGCGGTTGTTTTGTTACTTTTCAATGTCATTACACAAGAGGAAGCGGTTCAAAATATTGATTTTAACACGATTGGATTGTTGATGGGGATGATGATCATCGTGAATATTATGAAGCGGAGTGGTATATTTGAATATATTGCTATTGTGGCGGCTAAAAGGGCCAAAGGGGATCCACTTAAGATTCTCGTCTTATTTGCAATTATAACGGCGATTGCATCGGCGTTTCTTGATAACGTAACAACGATTTTGTTGATTGTCCCGGTTACCTTGGTAATTACAGATGCCTTAAAGATTAGCCCGGTACCGATTTTGGTGCCACTTATTCTGTTTGCCAACATTGGCGGTACGGCAACATTGATCGGGGACCCTCCCAACATCATGATCGGTAGTGCAACCGGTCTTGGATTCAACGATTTTCTTTTGAATCTGGCACCAGTTGTCATTGTGATATTTTTTGCAACTTTGTTTTTCGTAAAGGTTTTAAACCGCGAGCGACTTAAAGTCTCAGAGCAGCAAAAGTCGGTTATCATGAAATTCGATGAATCCTTGGCGATTAAGGACGCGGTTTTGCTTAAGAAAAGTATGTTTACATTGGGATTGACGGTGCTGGGATTCATGTTGCATCAAAAACTGGGTTATGAAAGTGCGACGGTGGCATTTTTGGGCGCTTCTCTTTTGCTTTTGATTTCAGGTATCAACCCAGAGGATGTTTTGCTTGAAATCGAGTGGCCAACCATTTTCTTCTTTGCATCTTTGTTTGTCCTCGTTGGGGGCTTAGAAAAAGTAGGCGTGATCGATCTTTTAGCTGAGAAAATGTTGCACATCACTCAGGGCAATTTGGTCATGACGGCCATGCTAATCCTGTGGGGTGCGGCGATTGCATCGGCATTTCTGGATAACATTCCCTTTGTGGCGACGATGATTCCTTTGATTAAGTCCATTGGTGCGATGTCAGCGATGAGTATTACGCCACTTTGGTGGGCCTTGGCGCTTGGCGCGTGTCTCGGTGGTAACGGGACTCTTGTAGGCGCTTCAGCTAATGTGATTGTCAGCGGCATGCTTGAGAAGCATGGCGACGGCATCGGCTTTGTGGAATACATGAAAGTCGGTTTCCCATTAATGTTGTTATCCATAGCTATTTCTAGTGTCTATTTAGTGGTATTCTATCTGTAAGGGGTGACAAATATGAGAAAGTATATCAATGCAGAAGTAATGCAGCATTCCATGAAATTGCAACAGATGGGTGCGAAGGTTAATGTTGTAAACAGCAAATTGTGTTATGTGAGCTTTGATGTTTGTGGTTTTGCAGTTGCTTATGCCTACAATGTTAACGCTAAGGGCAAGTACTTTTTGGAACGTATTAAGCCTTATCCGCTGCCGCTCAAGGTTTTTGAGCGTGAAGAGGATCTGATTGACATTATCCGTATCGATTTAGAGCAATTTAAGAATGCGATTCGAAGCCATAATATCAATGATTTCATCGATATCAGTCGTCACTTGAGCATGCAGCTGAAACGATTCGAAGATTTGTTTTTATACTACAATATTCCAGAGGATGAGATTAAAGCTTTAATCAGTCATCTGGAAAAGATAGATGATGATATTGAACGCATCAAAGGAACCGCTGAAAGACTGTACTTTGTAAAGGAACCAGAGAATTTATAGTTGCTTTTATAGTGAGTTTCGGTTATAGTATCTATAGACTATGAGAATTAATGAGAGGAGTGATGTTTTATGAAAAATTTAAGTGCTTTAAACAACAACAACAAC
>JAFGTX010000341.1 GCA_016938815.1 Clostridia bacterium
ACCTTATAATAATTATCTCCCGCTGTCCCTAGGGTATTGTCATCGAAAATAACCGCTATATGACGGGCACCAAGTGCCATATCCCTTACATTGTCATACAACTTGATAGGAAAATCCGATTCAACGAACTCACCATCATTACCCCATGCCCAAAGCGTATGGTCATTTTTGATGACCGCCATCTGACAGCCGTTGCTGTCCGCTTTTGCCATTAGGACATCATCCATGACTTTAAACGGCGTACCTGGCTCTTCTACCCAACCATTTTCTGTGTAGACGCCCGAGTTACCTGCGCTAACCCAAGAATAGAGGCTATTATCCAGACGGATGGCCATGATGGTTTGTGAGTCGGCTGAAATGGCGCGCACATCATCCAAAATCTTGATCGGGCTCAGTACAGGTTCTGTTTTTCTATTGCCGATGTTGGCATCATCGTTGTAACCATACCCCCAAAGTGTATCGTCGTTTTTGATGTAAAAAACGTTGAAAGTCGAGGCCGCAACATACTTACAGTCTTCTGAAATCTTCGTAAAATCCTCATAATAATTCTGTGTGCCATCACCGATCATATAATTGTTGACCCAAACGCTGCCATCGGTCTTAAGCACTAAGAGAAAATCGCGACCGACGCTAACCATATCCACATCGTCCAGCACTTTTGTCGGCTTCGTAAAAGTTTGAGCGGTTTCACCGTTATAGGTGCCTTCCATCGGCCCCCATACCCAAAGGGTATCGTCTTTCTTGACCGCCGCCCTCTGATAATGCGACGCAGAAACGCTTCTGACATTGTCCAGTATCTTTTCAGGATGCCATGTCACGTTACTAATGTCTTCACCAAAGTATTCTGTGCCGTTGCCTACAAAATCGGCACCCCAGCCCCAAAGCGAGCCATCGCTTTTTATAACAAAAGTAGCGCTGTCGCTGGCCGCAACAATACTGTCGCTACCACCTTGCGCGAAAACCACTGTAGCAAAACTCAGTAGAACCATAAAACTTAATGCTATACTTAGTATTTTTTTCATAGGATCACCTCATTAATCGTCCAGCAAGCTATCCATCGCAACCTCTTGAAAAGCAACATCTGATGGCGGCACAAACATGGACTGATCAAAATTAACGCTTGTTGTCACCTTAGTGACATGCATACTCGCCATGGTCGTTTCACCAACGATGACTTCATATTTCAACGGTGTCGCATATTTTTCGCTATACCACATTTTGACCAAGACTTCACCCATGTCCTCATCGGATTCCGTTGCTTCAATATAGATTACCTCTTCACCGTCTAGCGTCTCCACCCTTGCTGTAACATCTTCTGAGGATGCCTCTGTCATATCTGCCAACATGGATACGTCCATTCTAAGACTCATTTCTTCAGCATAGTCCTCTGTCACGTCTGTCATTTTAATACCGTTTTCTTCACCATACACGTATTGATACATTACACCTTCATCGCCTAAATTGATGAGGACGCTCTTTTCCATATCCGTTACGTCAATTTCAGTTCTGCTGTTGTTATTTTCATAGTAGGTTTTCATCTTTGTCGTCATGCCAAAAGCCACCATTTCAGACTCGATCAACAATTTTGAAGGTCTTTTACCTGTGATGGACTGAACCAAATTCAAACCCTCTAATGAAGCATCCAGCGCAACCTCGTTTTCCGTCTCCTGTAAGGCCACTTCCGGC
>JAFGTX010000342.1 GCA_016938815.1 Clostridia bacterium
CTTGTATGATGTTTATATGAGCAAAACATCATATTCCTTTCTTTTTTATATCGTGGTTATAATACATTCAGATACTGTGGACTTTTGATTTTGCCCTGTAGCTTTGACTACTCAACTGGAGTGTATTGCCGCTACCTTTATCTGAATTGTTTATAAGCTGGATGTTGCCGGAGTTTCTCTCCTGAGTACTTATTTCAATCAAGTCTACGATGATAATTGATGGTGGATATCACGGTATCAGACTTTTGAAAGGGAGGTACAACCTCATGATTTACGTTGGCATTGATATTGCTAAACTCAACCATTTCGCCTCAGCCCTATCTTCTGAAGGTGAGATACTCATCGAGCCGTTTAAATTCACGAATGACGGTGATGGCTTCCAACGGTTGATCTCCAAGCTCGAATCCTTCGAGATGGACAACCTCATCATCGGTCTTGAGTCAACGGCACACTATGGTGACAACCTTGTCCGGTACCTTGTCGCCAGTGGCTTCAAGGTGTGTGTTCTTAATCCCATTAAGACGTCTTCTATGCGGAAAAACAACATTCGCAAAACCAAGACGGACAAAGTCGACACCTACATTATTGCTAAAACTTTAATGTTGCAGGACTCCTTCAGATTCGTCTCCTTCTATGATCTAGACATCATGGACCTTAAGACCCTTGGTCGTTTTCGTCAGAAAACCATTAAGCAGCGGACCCGGTTAAAAATCCAGCTGACCTCTTATGTTGACCAAGTCTTTCCTGAACTGCAGTACTTCTTCAAATCAGGTCTGCATCAGAAATCTGTCTACGCCCTTCTGAAAGAGGCACCTACACCTCGCGGCATCGCTTCTATGCACATGACCCATCTTGCTCACCTACTTGAAGTTTCCTCCCACGGACATTTCAAAAAAGAGCAGGCAAAAGAATTAAGAGTTCTGGCACAGAAGTCTGTCGGCACCAGCGATAGCGCTGTATCTATTCAAATAACTCATGCTATTTCACAAATCGAGTTATTGGATAGCCAATTAAAAAGTGTTGAAGCTGAAATGACGGACATCATGAAATTCAATGATTCTGTCATCATGACCATTCCAGGCATCGGATATATTAATGGTGGAATGATACTCGGTGAAATTGGTAATATTCATCGATTTGCTAAGCCTAAACAGCTCTTGGCTTATGCGGGTCTAGACCCCTCTGTTCATCAGTCTGGTAATTTTAATGCTAAGAATACTAGGATGTCCAAAAGAGGCTCTAGAGTTCTTAGGTATGCGCTGATGAATGCAGCACATAATGTTGTTAGAAACAATTCAACCTTCAAGGCTTATTATGATGCCAAGTTGGCTGAAGGCCGCTCACACTACAATGCCCTAGGACATTGTGCCGGCAAACTTGTCAGGATCATCTGGAAGATGATGACTGACGATGTAGAATTTAATCTCGACTAAGAGATCTGATAC
>JAFGTX010000343.1 GCA_016938815.1 Clostridia bacterium
CTGGAGAATGAAAAGGAGCAGAATACCTGAGCAGAGTATTTGCTTGTATCTATTCATCTCATCACTGCTCCTTGATAGCTGATGTTCTATGCATGAGATTCAGTACCAGCAAAGCAAGTAATATATATAGCCAACATTGAAAACCAATCAAATTACCTAAAAGTATATTGCATACAGTGAAAGAATTAAAGCTCCATGCCTTTGCCCCCAAAGAGGGGTAGTGTATGCATAGTTTCTATCATGAAAGTATGCACATATCACGCTTTTGCATGAAAATGGAACACTCTCGCTATCATGATCGTAAATAGATACCACGGTATAAGCGAAAGCAGGCTGAATACCATTCCCACAGCTCCGAAGTTTGATGGGATGATCATAAGAAAAGCGGAGATGAAACCAACGATTGCAATACTGGATTTGAATAAGTGACTTTTTAGCATGGCCGATGAAATAAGGAAAAGGGTAATTCCATTCAAAATATAATAGATATCGAATGCAGTCCCTTTCCAAGCAAGCAGCAACCCCTGAACCGAGGCAAAGAAAACCTCGTCAGGGAGGTTTGTCCTCCCTCCCCAGTATTCTTTACTGAGAAAGAACATTTCCACTGCCTTGTTGGATGCAAAATATGAGGCGATTCCCAGTAACCCTAAAAGGGTGGCAAGTATCATAAGGGTTGGATGTTCTTCCACCAATAGTAAGAAAAGAGCTACGTATATGATGGCTAGGATAATGTTATTGATGATGTATAAGCCGTCGAAATGAATAACGCCCAAGACCCAACTCATTTTGAATAGTTCCAACCATCCCAGTACGGTAGTAGGGTGGGGTGAAAGCACAAATATCAGAATTTGTATCGGGATGAGGACCAACATGGCAAGACAGGCCCAGAAGGAAACCCTATAAAAACTATGATGTTGTAAAGGAGCTGTATTCATTGGCTATACCTTTTTTGATGTATACTATCTAAGACATAACTGTAGAGCATGCTTGTCTGGAATGGAATCTGACAGCACCAGTAAAATGAATTAATTATTGATATCGTTTGAC
>JAFGTX010000058.1 GCA_016938815.1 Clostridia bacterium
ACACTTTCGTTCATTTTAGTGAAAATTGTGGCATTTACTGACAATAGTGACTTTTCAAACGCGCTGGATTTGTTATAATGCTTATAATCATACGTAAAAAACATACATAGTAGGAGGTTTCTTATGAGTTTAGCAAGTGTAGAAAAACAATTTGAAGAAGAAAAGTTGGATCTGAAAGTAATTTTATTGGAACAAAGCAGCGCAACGGTGCCTCTAGCAGCGGCAGCACTGGGTGTGGAGCCAAATCGAATCGCAAAGACAATGGCTTTTAAAGTGGCGGAAGAGAGTGTTTTGGTGGTGACAGCTGGCGAGGGGAGAATAGACAACAAGAAGTATAAAGAGTTTTTTGGTACAAAAGCCAAAATGCTAAAGGCCGACGAGGTATTGGAAATCACAGGTCATCCTGTAGGTGGTGTTTGTCCTTTTGGCTTAAAGGAACCGATGAAAGTTTATTTGGATGAAACGCTGAAGGTCTTTGATTACGTGTATCCAGCAGGCGGCACGCCGAATTCAGCGGTAAAAATTGGCGTGGAGGAACTCGAAAAAGTCACTAATGGTGTGTGGACGAGTGTTTGCAAGGATGCTGAGGAGATAGAAAATTAGTTTATAAATATTTAAACTTTCCGTTAATTGGGGTTTAACAGTTGGCTGTATAGTAGACCTATAACATAAAGGAGGTTTGCTATGAAACTCAAATTAATTAAAAATAAATGGATTACATGGGTAGGCGGCGCAGTTGTTGTTGGTGGCGTTATTTTGGGTGTCTATTCATTTAACGGTCAGCAGGAAAATACAACGGAAGCTGCTGAGATACAGGAATATACGTTGACCAAACAAGCAATTTCAGAAACTCTATCGACGTCAGGTGTTGTAAAGGCAGAAGACATTGAACAGCTCCTAGGTGACGTAGAAAGTGAAGTGACCACAATCAATGTGGAAATCGGCGATCACGTGACGGCAGGAGATGTCCTAGCGGAAATGAACCCAATTGACGTTGAATCGGATATATTGAATCAGGAAGTGACCATTGCAAACTTGAAGCAGGAAATTCATGCGCTGAAGGCGGACAAGGGAACGACGAAACGTCTTGCTTATGAAAATGCGAAAACTGCTCTTGGAAATGCGAAAACGACTTACGAAGGCAATCAAATTCTATTTGAAAATGGCGCACTCAGCCAATCAGACCTAGATACCTCTCACGAGTCCTATAATAAAGCCGTGAGTGAGTACGAAAGTGCCAAGGTCGCTTATGAAAGCTATGATTACGATACGGAGTACTCTATCCTCGAGAAACGATTACAGGTGGAAAATACAAAGTTAGAGAGTTTGGAACAAGACAAATTGGATCATAAGGTAGTTGCCTCAATTGATGGCGTTGTTACCCAACTCAACATCGAAGAAGGCGAAATACCTAAAGAATCCGATGTCATGATTGAGATTCAAGATTTAGCAAACTTAAAAATAGAGGCTTCTATCAGTGAATACGAAGTCAACAGCATTCAGGAAGGACAACGTGTAGAGAT
The DNA here is from genome assembly GCA_016938815.1 of Clostridia bacterium. GTDB lineage: Bacteria > Bacillota > Clostridia > Peptostreptococcales > Acidaminobacteraceae > JAFGTX01. The sequence continues at coordinate 1,524 of JAFGTX010000058.1, forward strand.
TACAACTTTAAGTGATGATGATAAAGTTTATGATGGCGTGGTTGAACGCATCTATCCGAGTGGTGAAATATCGGGATCAGAGGTGTTCGTAACGGTTTTGATCGATGTGCTTAACGAAGACACAAACTTGAAACCTAATTTTTCGGCAAACCTTGAGATTATGGTTGCGGAAAAAGACGACGCCCTCTTGGTGCCATACGATGCGCTCATCAAAACACCAAACGGTTATGCGGTACAGGTTAAGACAGACGATCCTGAAAACCCACAAATCATAGCTGTAGAAACAGGTATTGAGAGTGATTTAACGGTTGAAGTGATTTCAGATCAATTGGAAGAGGGTATGACGATTTTAGTGGAATCGGATGTAGACCTTACTACGGTTACTTCTAATGGCGGAGTGATGATTCCTGGCATGGGCGGCGGCATGGGTGGCCCACCATCTGATGGCGGTGGCGGTGGACGTCCTGGTGGTGCATAGGAGGTGCTTGTATGTTAAAGGTCCGTAATTTACGAAAAGTATATGGACAAGGTGAAGTGTGCGTCGAAGCCTTAAGAGGGATTGATTTTGATGTCAAACCCGGGGAATTTGTTTCTATCATGGGACCTTCGGGTTCGGGTAAATCAACCTTGATGAATATCCTTGGTTGCCTTGATAAAAGCACGGATGGCGTCTACGAACTGGACGGCCATCAAATTCAAGATATTCCGACCAATGAACTTGCCCATATCAGAAATAAAAAAATTGGATTTGTATTTCAGTCTTTTAATCTTTTGCCTAAGTTGACGGCGCTTCATAATGTGGAATTACCGCTGATTTACATGGGCATCGAAAAAGAAGAACGCATCAGAAGAGCGGAAGAAGCTTTAAAAAAAGTCGGACTTGAAGATCGCATGATGCACAAACCCAATGAAATGTCCGGTGGACAAAAGCAGCGTGTTGCGGTTGCTCGGGCGCTGGCGACTAATCCGGCCATCATTTTAGCGGATGAGCCTACCGGTAACTTGGATTCTCATTCTACAGATGAGATATTGAAATTATTTGAATCTCTCAACGAAGAGGGTAAGACCATCATCATCGTTACCCATGAAGATGATGTTGCCCATAGAACCAAGCGCATGTTGGTATTTATGGACGGACAACTGGTTAAGGACGAGGAGGTAAAACATGAACATCATAGAAGCGTTTAAAATCGCCTTAGGTGCGATTTGGAGCAATCGGATGCGTTCACTCCTCACCATGCTGGGTCTCATCATTGGGATTTCATCGGTGGTGACCATTGTTTCCATCGGTAATGGCACACAGGATGCCATGGTCGAGAATTTCGAATCCCTAGGCATCAACAGAATATCAATTTCTGCCAATAGACGTGTGACCTTGACCCCTTCTGAAAACTTGACGATCAGTGATATGACTTTGATTCGTCAGTCTTTTGAAGACGAGGTTGAAACCATTACACCGAAGATATCCAAGTCGGTGACGTTAGTTGAGGACGTCGATGATACCAGTGCATCACTTAGTGGTGTATCGGCAGATTCTGAGCAGACGCTGGATCTGGAGATGGTATCTGGGCGTTTTATCAATGCATTTGACATCGACTCCAGAAAGGAAAGGATTGTCCTTGACTCCGATTTGGCCGAAGAAATATTCGGATCTACGGATGTCGTTGGCGGGAAGGTCTTGGTGTCCTTTGGTAAAACGACGAAATCATTACAAGTTATAGGTGTGTACGCAGCTGAGGAAAGTCTTTCTGGATTTTCTACAGCGACCATTTATATACCTTATACGACTTTAGATAAGTTGAATAATGCCAATGGCGTCATTAGTGGTATTGAGATCGGTTTAGCCACCGGTTACGACAAGGATACCTACGAAAGCAAAATCCTTTCATTATTAGAACGTCGGCATGGCAATGAAGGTGAAAATAAGTATTCGACTTTCAGTGCTGAAGACCGAATGGAAATGGTAACGAGTACTTTGGAAACCGTGAC
>JAFGTX010000344.1 GCA_016938815.1 Clostridia bacterium
CTTCAAGATTGATGAGGTTCCTATTAACTTAACGGCTAAGGTGAAATCCAAGGATACAAGATTCAGCGTGGATGCCATGCCGATTACAGAGTATTATCAGCTTTACGATATAGAAACGGAATATCCGACAGAATTAAAGCTGGAGATTGGTCTTTATGACAGCGATGTGCAAAAAGGACCCCTAATGGCAGTTGCTTTTGATGAAGGCGTATCTGGGGTGAAGGATGCAGACAATCCTAATCTTGTCAGATGGCAGCTTCAAAATTTACAAGTGCCGGAGACTTTACCGGACAAAGCATACCAAATCAAAGTGAGGGCGGTGGATGTCGCTAACCCACTGAAATCAGAAGAGCTTGTGCTGGATGTTGGTGTACGCACACCGATTAATCCGGTACCGACATTGGATGAAGTCTTTATCGGCGGAGAAAGTGTCGATATAAGCTGTACAAGTTCTATCTATACCAACACACTGGATATGACGCTATACAAAGGCACGGATGAGGAAGAAACAGTATCGATGGTCTTCGAAAAGTGGCTTTATGAGGATATCGATGGCGTTCAGAAGAAAGTAGGAAAGATGTGGTCATACAGCCATACCACTGCGAGTGAAATGAAAGAGGGCGTATACGACATTGTTTTCACCGGTACGGTCAACACGACACCCAAGAAAACGGAAAGTGTGCTGAGACGGGTTCATGTGATACCGCTCAATTTTGAATCTGTGACGATAACTGGCGCATGGCAGCACTGGCGTGGGCAAGAAGACCTCTTTGGTGAGCAGATGGCGGATATGCCTTATCGTTTCCTGTCGTGGGAAAAAATATACATTACAGCTAAAACCATTGGTGATCCGGACAGTGTCTTTGTTAGGATGAGTGAACCACTAGAAGCGATGTCTTTTACAGATCAAAATGGTGTAACCTACGATTATGAAGATGATTTTGGCGATGAGGTAGACTTTCCTTTGAAACTCAAGAATCAAGGTAACGATATTTGGTCCGCAGAGTATATACTGCCTTTGGCACCAAGTACCTTGTCGTGGGACGATGAAAGGTTAAAGCCTTCTTATGAAGTGGTGGTCACGGCAAAGAAAAATGACACGACCATTGATTATGTCTTTAGTGAATCAAACGGCAATGGTATCGAGATTACCGGCAATACGACGGATTTGATCTATGTTCAGCCTCTGCCGGATAGAAGATAGAGAAATTGCCACTCCAATAAAACGGAGTGGCAATTTTTTGTACCAACCGACCGGTTAGTCGTTTGCTAATGGAATAAAATTTGATAAAATAGAGACAGTGAAAAATAAAGATTTCGGGGAGGGCTAAAGTTATGACAATGCCAACGTTGATTAGAATTTTTGATGCTGCGTATCAGCTCATGGGAGATATGGGCTACGAAAAAATGAGTATGAATGCCATTGCTAGTGGCGCGGGCATCACCAAACCGAGTCTCTATTATTATTTTAGATCGAAAGAAGAACTCGTTCTAGGACTGCTGGAGGAAATCAGTAAAACCATCGATATGGGCAATCACTATAAGTTGGTCGAATGGACACCGGATAACTTTGGTGTTAGATTTCGTGGGCTTGGTCGTTTAATGATC
>JAFGTX010000345.1 GCA_016938815.1 Clostridia bacterium
AACAATTTCTTGTTCACTTCAAATTATTTCAACGTTAAAATGGTTGTTTTAATTTCTTACACTATTCAATTTTCAATGTCCAGTTTTCTTCTTTGTCAACCGCCGTATCTCAGCCGGCGACTCATTTATAATATCAAATCTGCAAGTTCATGTCAAGTAAATTTTTCATTTATTTTTCATTTTCTTTTTGCTGATTTGAAGTTGTTTTTCGCCGTCGTTTTGACGACTTGTTTATCTTACCATCCTCTCGCAGCTCTGTCAACGCCTTTTTCAAAGTTCTAATTTTCAGAATTTAAGCCGTCTCACAAGAACGTATGGTATGACTTATTTCTTCTTCTAATACGCCCATTGGGTCCTGGAATTACATGTATAAAGGGATAAGAAAAACCTAGAGCACAGCTGCTCTAGGTTAGGTATTGAGCTTGAATTTCGTTTCACACTTGGAACAAGTTACGACAATGGTGCCTTTATTTTTGGGGACCCGCAACATTTGACCGCAGGTCGGACAATGTTGTACGCGATAGTCCAGCAGACTTTCAAGTTTGTCTACATCCAGACCTACGAAACTTTCCTCACCAACGATAAATGCCGGTACACCCATCATATTATGCTGCCTCATAACCTTTCTTGCTTCAGGATCCGCTTGTACATCGCGCTCTGTATACTTATAGCCCTTAGACCTAAGGTACTCTTTCGCCGTTGAACAATGCGGTCACGTTGGGCTGGTAAAAATAATAATGTCTTTCATATAGCTCACTCCTTTACTTTTCCAACATCACTTCGTGATATCGATGACAGGAAACAATGTGATCATTTATAATCCCGGTTGCTTGGAGAAATGCATACATACTTGTCGGTCCAATAAATTTGAAACCGTCTTTTTTCATCTGCTTGCTGACCCGGGTAGACAATTCCGTAACCGCTGGTATCTCCTTTTCCGTTTCATAGTGGTTGACAATTTGCTGGCCCTCTGTGAATGCCCAAATGTAATTTGAGAAACTGCCATGTTGCTTTTGAATCTGCATGAAGATCTGCGCGTTATGAACGATTGACTCCAGCTTCTTTCTATTTCGGATGAGGCCGTCATCCTGCATCAGCGCCTCAATGTAATCCGGATTATACAGGGCAATCTTCTCATAATCAAAGTCATCTAGGACCGCTCTGTAATGTTCTCGCTTCTGTAAAATAGTATAGAAGCTCAAGCCCGCTTGAGAGACCTCCATCACCAGATGTTCAAAAAACAGGCGGTCATCAAAGACAGGTACCCCCCACTCCGTATCATGATAGGTTCTATATAGTTCATCCTTCATACACCAACTGCATCGATTCATGTCCAATAACCTCCTATGGTTCTTATAGGCTTTATACCCTTTCTGAGAAAAGCTAAAAATTAAAATGGCATAGAATCTAAAATCCTATGCCACTGAATGTATTAAACTTATTTTTCCGGTCTCATTAATGGGAAAAGTACACACTCTCTAATTGGTCGATCCATCATTACAGAGAACAGTCTTTCCGAAACGCCGAAGCCATATGCCGGTGGCATACCATATCTTAAGGCTTCAATGAAGGTTTCATCATGTTCATGTGCCTCTTCGTCACCTTCTTCACCCATGGTTCTTTGCTCTTTGAAACGTTCTTCTAGGTCAATTGGATCGTTTAACTCGGTATAGCCATTACCCATTTCAGAGCCTGCTAAGACGATTTGCATTTGAGCTACTTTTCTTTGGTCTGATTCAAGTCGCTTAGGTAGTGGATTTAACTGTACGGGTTGTCCTACGAGGAACCCAGGGCCAGCAAGGTCTTTTCTGACTACTTTCCAAAGTGTATCGATTAATCTCCAGAAGCCCATGTTAGGATCATACTCAACGCCATAGCTGTCTAATTTAGCTTCAACCGCTTCTTTTGTCGTATTGAAGATATTCACGCCTGTTTTCTCTTCGATGATTGTTTCAAAATCGTAGATTTCCCACTCAGCGTCCATGTCAATTTCAAAACCTCTTGTCGTAAATTTCGAGCTGCCCATGACTGCTTTTGTGATTTCTCTGTAAAGTTCTTTTGTCAGTGCCATACCATCGTTGAAATCCGCGTAAGCCCAATAAAACTCCATTTGTGTATAGTCCTGTAGATGCTCTGGACTCATACCTTCATTTCTAAATTGTCTACCGATTTCAAAAGTTTTTTCAAAGCCAGCAACCAATAATTTTTTCTGCCATAATTCACCCATGGAAATTCTAAGATAAACGTCGATATCAAGCGCGTTGTGGTGTGTTGCAAAAGGTGTTGCAGCAGCGCCACCAGCTGATGTTTCCAAAATTGGCGTCTCCACTTCTAAAAAGCCGTGAGAAATCATGAAATTTCTAACCGTACTCCAGAATTTCTGTTTCTTCATGAAGATTTCTTTAACTTCTCTGTCCATGATAATGTCTAAATATCTTTTTCTGAATTTAATCTCATCATCAGAGATACCATGGAATTTTTCTGGAAGCGGTTTCAGGGCCTTTGTCAAATGTGTATACTTTTGAGCCTTAACACTCACTTCGCCTGTTTGTGTTTTAAACATGACACCTTCGATGCCTACAATATCGCCGATATCCGATTTATCAAAAACCGTAAACTCAGTTTCTGTTACTTGGTCTTGTCTCACGTAAACCTGAATTTGTCCGTCATTATCTTGAATATGCATAAAGCCGGCCTTACCCTTGCCACGCTTCGTCATGATTCTACCCGCTATTTTTACAGGAACTGCCATTTCAGC
>JAFGTX010000059.1 GCA_016938815.1 Clostridia bacterium
AAGAGGAAAATGGATTTTTACGCAAAAAAATACACCCAACTTAATGGATGTATAATTCTTTAGTTTTATTAACTTAATGACATTGGGATCAGCCCATCTCTCTTCATCAATGCTCTACTCTATAAAGCCCCTAAAGCCACCGCATTCAATAAATTCCAAGGCTTATTGAAATGTGGTTGGAAGAAGAAATCGACAAAGGCGAGTTCCTCTACCGTCATATTATTTTGGATGCAGACCGACATGGTATTCATGACCTGAGTCAAATCCACATTGGATATGATCTGTGCACCCAGTAATTTTCTAGATGTCTTGTCATAGACGATTTTAAGGGTTGCGGCTTCGTGGGTCGGCATAAATTCCGGTCGATAATGATCGGTAATCGTTGCCGTGTCGTAATCCATCCCTAGTTCTTTTGCCACACCTTCCGTCAAACCGGTCGATGCGATGCAATGCTCGTAAATCTTAATGCCTGAAGTCCCCTGAGTCCCCATATACTTAGTCGTTGGTCCATTGAGATTTCGCGCTGCAAGTGTACCCATTCGAACCGCATTGGTTGCCAGCGGTATATACCTGCTCTCGCCTAATGGATTGTAGATGACCGCACAACTATCACCTGCTGCAAAAACGCCTTCCTTGCTGGTTCTCATATACTCGTCCACAACAATCGCGCCATTCGGCAGCATGTCGATTTGTCCCTTAAAGAGTTCTGTATTCGGTTTGAAGCCAATACAAAGAATAACCAGATCGGCAGGAATCTCCGCTTTGTCCGTTATGACCTTGGTCACTTTGCCATCGCGCCCCTCAAATCGCTGAACCAATTGGCCCAGTTCCAAATGAATGCCATGATCGACAAAGGCCTTTTCAGCGATATCTGTAAATTCTTGATCCAAATATTTCGGCATAATCCGCGACATCGCATCGATTAGAGTCACGTTCTTGCCCATCATCTCAAAGGCTTCAACCAACTCCACACCAATGTATCCCGCACCAATGACAACTATATTTTTAGCATCCTTTGCCTTTTCAATGATGGCGTTGGAATGCGCCCAGTTTTTAGAAAGAACGACGTTTTCAAGCTCAAATCCCGGAATAGGTGGCGCAATCGGCCAAGAACCTGTCGTGATGATGATTTTGTCAAAGTGATCCTCGAAGACACGTCCCGTCCTTAAATTCTCCACGGTCATCGTTTTAGCCTCTAGATCCACAGACACCACATCATGTTCCATCTTTGTAATAACACCCAAGTCATCTAAAGCCTCTGGAGAACTATAGAACAAGCCTTTAGGATCTTTGACAACACCGCCAACGTATAAGGCAATGCCGCAAGATAAAAATGAGATATTATCATTACGTTCATACACCGTAATCTCAGCATCGGGATAAAGTTTCGCCGCATTTACAATGGCCGCTGTCCCGGCATGAGTACAACCTATTACTGCAATTTTCATGTAATACCCTCCTTAAATTATCAATTCAAAGTTGATAACTAATTTCGCTTTTCAGCACTATTATATATTGGGCTTCTTTGTATTGCAAGCAAATTTGTAATCATTACACTTCTTCTTTTCTATAAACTCTGCTTACCTCGACAAAGAAAACCATTAGAATACCTACAACCAACAGTGGCGCTCCGATAAAGACCATACGGTGCAAATACCATAGCAACATTTCTGATGACAGACCCAGAAATACAATATAGCCATAAGCAAAAGCATTCTCTCTAAGGTCACGCTTTTGCTTTATCAGTATATAAATAAAAAAGCGCACCAAACAGAAGGCAACGATGATCATGACAATCTTGCCAAAAAAAGGCGAAAACAAACTTTGCCGTAACTGTTCATTCTGCCTCAAGAAATCGCTATAATGTTGTTGCTGTATCTGTGATACATAGCTTACGCTCACACTGAGCAAAGCCGTTAGATAGCCTATCATTTCAGCTACATCCGCCCAATTCAGCATTCGATCCCCCTCGCTTCCTCCTATAATTCCTCTATACCCAAATGGTTGTAAATGTAAAAAAAAAAGCCCGCCTACGGCAGACTTTTTTTCTGAATTTACACTCTTTCTAGCTGTACATGTTCAAACATCGCATCTTCTCGCTCTTTCGATAACCAGCCCAAGTATGTATTGATTTCATCAAATTTGCTTCTATTTAACGTATAATTCATCCATTTACCGGACTTTTGGCTGTTTACCAAACCAGCGTGATGCAAGATCTTCATATGATGGGAAATCGTTGGTTGGGTTAAAGCTAGGCCTTTCATGATTTCATTGGCACAGAGTTCCCCAGAAGACAACATTTCCAAAATATGAATTCTGTTATGATCCGAAAGCGCCTTAAAAACATCCACATCTAACTGCATATTTTCACCTCCATTTCCTAGCAAAAGACGTTCTTCTAGGTATAGAATACTGCTATGGATAAGTGATGTCAATTATAAATGCATTTAAATAACTAGTTGTAAAAAGCTGTACCCCAGCTTTAAACCGTAAAGGATGATGATCCCGCCACAAACAATATTAATCACACGTAACGCGCGTTCATTTATAATGTGTTTTGCCGTGCTCACGAGGGTCGATAGACCTAAAAACCAGGTCCCCGATGCCAAACAAACACCAGCAATGAATAAGTAAGCCGACTCGATTGGCAGCGACGCTTTAAATCCGCCCAGCAACAAAGAACCATCTATGATCGCTTGTGGATTCAACCACGTCACTGCAAAACAAGCCCAAATAATTTCAAAGTAGGGTTTATTGGTATCTACAGAAGCATCCAAGACCGGAATAGAGCGTACAAGGGATATGCCGATATATATAACCGCACAGCTGCCAATGCCCATTATGAGAAACTTTAACAACTGAAGGCGATCAATCAGAAGTCCGACACCGAAAAAGCAAGCAACCGCCAAGGCCACATCAAAGAAAACCGTCGTCAAGGCCACCTTAAGGGCCCTCAATCGCGTCTGCGTCGCCGCCGTGTTAATCACAAACATGTTTTGCATACCGATGGGTGCCACATAAGCTAGCCCTAATAAAAATCCCTGTAACAGATACGCCATAGTCATCCTCCTCACATCTCGTACCCTCATTATATCGGATCACCAATGGCATCGTACCAACCAATCTTTATTTTTTACCCATCCAATTGCGACTTAGGGTATCGCTTCCTCAGCGACCCTTCAATATCAGACCAAGCAACGCCTTGTTCATTCAGTAAGACCATCATGTGGTAGAGCAGATCGGAAACTTCGTATACAAGCTCCTCAGCATCCTTATTCTTTGCCGCGATGATGACCTCTGCCGTTTCCTCACCAACCTTTTTTAGGATCTTGTCCAGACCTTTCTCGAATAAGTATTGGGTATAGGATCCCTCAACAGGTACATCCCTTCGATCTTGAATAATGCCTTCCAGCACTTCAAGTGCCGGTTGCTGATTGCGCGCACCTGCCTCTTCCCCCATAATCATGCCACCATCAAAGCAACTGAATTTGCCTGTATGACATGCAACCCCTACCTGGTTAATGGTCGCAAGTAGTGTATCCTGATCGCAATCCACCGCCAGATTGACCACTTTCTGTACATTGCCTGAGGACTCACCCTTTTTCCATCTTGCCTGTCTACTTCTGCTGTAGTAGACCATCTCACCCGATTCAAGGGTCTCTTCAAAACCCGCCTGATCCATATACGCCATCATTACAACCTGCTGACTCGCCGCGTCTTGAACGACGACCGGGAGCAAACCATTTTCATTCAATTTAAATTCTGCCCACTTCATGATTGTCTCTCCTTTTTCTATTTATTCTCCTACAAACGCATCGGAATGCCACGCTCCACCAGATAGGACTTGAGTTCTTTAATGCTGATCTCTCCATAGTGGAAAACCGACGCTGCCAAAATACCGTCTACATCACTTACAGCCGCTGCATCATAGAAATCCTCCAAGCAGCCTGCCCCACCGGATGCGATAATCGGAACCGACACCCTTGACCGAATGGCGCTTAAAAGCTCCAGATCATAGCCGTGCTTCATACCGTCACTGTCAATACTGTTGACCACGATTTCACCAGCACCAAGTTCAACGCCCTTTTCAATCCATTCGAGTACATCAAGACCGGTCCCTTCAGAGCCACCACGTACGAAGACTTCCCATTTGCTTTCCCCGACTTTTTTACAATCTACAGACAGCACGACGCACTGGGCTCCGAATTTCTCGGACGCCTCTTTGATGAGTTCAGGATTCTTGACTGCCGCCGAGTTGATGGAAACCTTGTCCGCGCCACACTTTAAAACCGTGGAGAAATCTTCGATGCTTTTGATGCCACCACCCACACAAAACGGGATGTTGATTTCTCTCGCCACTTCTTTGACAAAATCCTCGAAAATCTGTCGATCTTCCTTGGATGCCGTAATATCGTAAAAAACCAATTCATCGGCACCCTCTTCAGAATATTTCTTACCAAGGGCTACCGGTGAAGCGATTTCCTTTATGCCTTCAAACTGAACGCCTTTGACTACCTGCCCGTTTCTCACATCCAAACAGGGGATAATTCTCTTCTTTAACATGAAATCGCCTCCTTTAGCGATACTTTATTCTCATAAAGCGCCTTGCCGATGATAGCACCGTAGACGCCATAGCTTTTCAGCGTCGCTATTTCTTCTAAAGAGGAAACGCCGCCAGAAGCAATGAGTTCCACTTGGTACTTGTCTTGAATGATCTTATATAGCGCCACATTGCTACCCTGTAAGAGGCCATCACGATTGATATCCGTACACAAGATGCGTTTAACCCCCATATCCACTAGGGTTCCTATAAAGGTTACCATATCGACATCGGATAAGTCTTTCCAACCGTTGATTGCCACATAACCGTCTTTGCCGTCCACCGAAACCACGATGCGGTCACCATAGATTTCAAGCAGGCTTCTTAAAAAATTAGGGTCTTCGATGGCTTTCGTGCCCACAATCACGCGATCGACGCCGATATCCATATAGCGCTTTACAGCCGATATGGAACGTATGCCCCCACCCACTTGAACCGGTATGTCAACGGCTTTGACAATCTGCTCTATTACTTCAAAATTACCGCTACTGGCGGTCTCCGCACCATTGAGATCTACAAGGTGTAATTGCTGAGCCCCTTGTGCTACAAAAGATTGAGCCCGCTTAACCGGGTCAGCGTCATAGACCTTTTTTTCGCTGAAATCCCCTTTTTCAAGTCGGATGCAAGCACCATCGTACAAATCTATTGCTGGATAAATAATCACTGGAAGACCTCCTTCAAATTGCGTATAAGCTGCTCACCCACTGCGCCGCTCTTTTCCGGGTGAAACTGAAATCCGATAATGTTATCACTTCTAACTATGCCCGGAATTTGATTGTAATAATCGCTGTAGGCGACGACTTCCTCGCCTGAGGAAAGGGCGAAATAGGAGTGTACATAATACACGTGATCGCTGGCTTTCAGTCCAGCAACCAAAGGGTCTTCCCTTTTCACCACCAATTCATTCCAGCCCATATGGGGCAATCTCTCACCGTCAATTTTCTCGATGCTACCCTTGAGAAGACCAATCCCTTGGTATTCGCCATTCTCTCTGCCAATTTCATAAAGCAACTGCATACCGAGACAAATGCCAACAATCGGTTTTCCTGTCTCAGCAAATGCTATGATAAAGTCTTTCAAATTGTATTTTTCTATATTGCCGATACCGTCTCTAAAGGCGCCTACCCCTGGTAGAATCAAGCCTTTACATTGCTTTAACACCTCGATGTCATTGGATACGATGACCGACAGTCCCTGTTTCTTCAGGGCCCATGTCAAAGATCCGATATTGCCTACGCCATAATCAATGATTCCTATCATCTATAACACTCCCTTTGTTGACATCATCTTTTCCGAAGAAATCGCCACACTCTCTTTGATACAACGGCCTACGCCTTTGAAAAGGCTTTCCACCTTGTGGTGGTCATTATTGCCATACAATATTTCCGTGTGCAACGTCCACCCTGCAGTGTTGCAAAGAGACTTGAAGAACTCATCCACATCTTCCAGTGCCAAGCCTCCGATTTCCGTACGGAGGAAGCTGGCACGTTGCACATAGGTTGGTCGTCCTGATATATCCAATACGCAACGGGCAAGGACTTCGTCCATAGGCAGCAGGCACTGGCTATAACGTTCAATGCCTTTTTTATCGCCAAGGGCTTCCCTAAAGGCCTGTCCAAGAGAAAGCCCTATATCCTCCACCGTGTGGTGAGAACCTGTCTCCAAGTCGCCACACACTTTAAGCGACAGGTCGAACCCACCGTAAAAGCACATCAGAGTCAACATGTGGTCGAAAAAACCAATGCCGGTCTGACCGGTAAAGACGCCATCACCATCTACGACCAGGGTCAAATCAATGTCTGTTTCCTTTGTCTTTCTCGTCACTTGACTGTTTCTAGATTTCATAAATAGCCTCCATCGCCTCGATCAAGCGACTGTTATCGAGCTTGGATCCAATGGTCACTCGGTAATAGCCGTCAAGGCCGCCGCTGTATTTTCTGATTCGAATGCCTTTCAGTACCAAGGCTTCGTATAAATCCGCCTTATCCGTTTTAAAGAAGATGAAATTGCCACCTCCAGGATATATTTGAACCCATGACTTCATGACGCCCATCATCATCTCCTTTTCCTCCAGGATTTCATCGATGACTTTCTCAAATTTCAAACCGTCTTGTAAAGTCTCCAGTGCAATCTTCTGAGCAACCGCACTAACATTGTAAGGTGGTCTCACCTTATCTATGATCTCTATGTTATCCGCTGATGTTACCATATAGCCTACTCTAACGCCTGCCAGACCATAGGCCTTGGATAAGGTCCTGAGCACGATCAAGTTCTTGCAGGTCGATGTAAGATCCATAACACTTTCACCGCCGAACTCTATATAGGCCTCATCTACAACAACCACAGCTTCTGTTGCTTCTACAATCGCCATGATTTGGGCCTTTGTCAGCAGAGTGCCCGTCGGGTTGTTGGGATTGCAAAGAATGATCAGCTTAGGCGCCACCGCTTCCATTTGTGCCACGAAAGCCTTTGCGTCAAAGTCAAACGTGTCACCCAGCATCATGGTCACCGTTTCCGCGCCTAGTATGGCCGCATTCAACTCATAAATACTGAAGGTCGGTCCGAAGGTCAGCAACTGATCACCTGGAGACAAAGTGCATTTCATCACAAGATCGATAAGTTCACTCGAACCATTGCCTACCATGATGCTTTCAACTGAAAGTTTATTTTGTTGGGCGATTTCCCTTCTCAAATCCAAGGCAATCGAATCTGGATATCTGTTGTAAGGTGCATTGACATAAGATTCGTTAGCATCTAAGATGATCTCGCACAGTTCCTTTTGAGGGTGATACGCCGAAAGTTCTATAATGGATTGTTTAAACATCACTGGTTACCTCCTTATTTTAAACCGCCCTCAGAAAATCTGATGGCCACTGCATTTCTGTGTGCCGTTAGGCCCTCTGCATTCGCAATAAGCTCAATATCTGCTCTAGCCTGTGTCAGTGCCGACTGACTATAATAAATCAACGATGTCTTGACGATAAAATCGTCCACACTAAGCGCTGAATTGAATCTCGCCGTGCCACAAGTCGGTAGTACGTGGTTGGTACCTGCATAATAGTCACCAACCGGCTCTGGCGTGTATTCCCCTAAGAAAATGGCACCGGCATTTCTGATTTTTTTATAAAATTCAAATGGATCACGGGTTAGAATTTCCAAGTGCTCCGGTGCGATTTTATTGACAAGGTCTACACCGTAAGCCATATCGTTGACCAAGATGATCTTGCCATTGTTCTTCAAGGCCTTCAGGCAAATCTCTTTCTTATCCAGTTTTTCCACTTGCTCTGCCAGACAGGCTTCCACCCGTTCTGCCAGAGTTGCTGAATCGGTCACTAGAATGGATGCGGCTCTTTCATCGTGTTCCGCTTGAGACAGGAGATCTGCTGCAACGAAGGCTGGATTCGCCCATTCATCGGCCAGTACCACGATTTCACTTGGTCCTGCCACCATATCGATGCCCACCGTACCGGAAACGATTTTCTTCGCTGTGGCTACATAAATATTGCCCGGTCCCACGATCTTATCGACTTGAGGCACGGTTTCCGTACCGTAGGCGAATGCCGCAACCCCTTGTGCGCCACCGATTTTGAAAATTCTGTCCACACCTGCTATTTTTGCAGCTGCCAGAATGACCGGACTGATGCTACCATCCTTATTCGGCGGTGTCATCATAATGACTTCATCTACGCCGGCTATTTTGGCTGGAAGGGCATTCATCAATACGCTTGATGGGTAAGGTGCCAAGCCGCCCGGCACATAGAGTGCTACTTTTTCAATCGGTTTGATCAACTGTCCCAAGACGATATCCTGCTTGCCTTCCTTGTAGATGACCGTTTCTCTGACTTGTCTTTTGTGGTAGGCTTCGATATTGGCTTTAGAACGTTCAAGCGCATCAATCAGGTCCTGTGGGGTGCTCTTGTAGGCCGCCATAATTTCTGCCCCGCTTACTTCAAAGTTTTCTAGAAGCACGCCGTCAAACTTTTCTGTGTAGGCTTTCAGCGCTGAGTCACCATCTCTTCTTACATTCTCCACGATCTCCAGCACTTGGCGATTGACCGTCTCTTCCTCGATTTGTTTTTCTGCCAATATGGACAAGACTTTATCTTTTTCCATCAGGTAATTGTATTTATTGATCATTGCTCTACCTCCCATGCTTTAATGGTATCCATAATATTTTGTATGCCAGAATCCTTATAGCGATAGCTGACCTTATTGACGATCAATCTCGCGCTAACCTCGAAGACATCCTCGTAAACCACAAGGCCATTGGCCTTAAGGGTATTGCCAGTCTCCACCAAATCCACAATCATATCCGATAGACCGACAAGGGGTGCCAGCTCCACCGATCCATTCAATTTTGTTATTTCCACGGTTTTACCTTTTTCTTCAAAATACTTCTTGGTGATGTTTGGGTATTTCGTCGCCACACGGATAATGGGCTGATTGAGTTTTTCCTTGTTCTCCGGTTTTCCCGCCACGGAGAAACGGCATTTCCCGATGGAAAGGTTCATCACCTCGTAGACATCACGCTTGTTCTCAATCAAGGTGTCTTTACCGACAATGCCGATGTCGATGATGCCCTTTTCCACATAAGTGGGTATGTCGGACGGCTTCAGTAGTATGAAATTCAAGTCCCGACTTTCATCTTTGATGACCAACTGTCTTGTCGTTTTAATATATTCAAAATCCTGTCCCAATTTCTCAAGAATCCCTTGTGATTCTTTAAGCAGTCTGCCCTTTGATAAGCCTATTGTTATTGTCATAAATCCTCCTTATTGCAATGCCCCTTCGTATAGTGAAAAGCCCACTGCTTTGATCTCTCTGCCATCTCTCGTCTTAATCATATACTCGCCACCGCTGATGAGTTCCTTACAGCTGGTCGTCGAAAATCCTTTGAAAATCACACCGGTATAATAGTCGTAGCTTGGAATGATGCTTAAATCGAAATGCACTTCACCATTTGCCTCCATACGCTTGAGTCCCGACTCAATTCCTTTCAGTTCTTCTAAGACCCTTATACTGACTGCATCCGTCTTACCGGAAAGCAGAGTCTCCATCTCTTCCCAAGAACCTTTCAGTATCAAGAGCTCTTTGAAGGCT
>JAFGTX010000346.1 GCA_016938815.1 Clostridia bacterium
ATATACCCACGACCTGGAGCTTCTCTAAAATTAAAGGGTCTCACAATATTGGCATCATCAATAAATTCAAAAAGTTCTCTTTGTCCCCAAACCCAATTACCCATGGTAATCATATGAACACCTAATGACATCAATTCTTTATAAATCTTTAAATTGATACCACGTCCATGATGCGCGTTTTCTGCGTTAGCAATAATGAGATGAGGTTTGTATGTATCTTTTAATTCTGCCATCTTTTCTGCCAAAATATCAAGACCAGGTCTACCGTAGATATCACCTATAAATAAAACTTTCATAACTTCAACTTCTTTCTAACAAAAAGAGGCCAGAGCCTCTTATTTTGCAATGTCTGTTGCTCTTGTTTCACGGATAACCGTCACTTTGATGGTACCTGGGTACGACATCTTTTCTTCGATTTGTTCCTTGATTTCACGAGCAATTTTAAATGTTGATAAATCATCAATTTGTTCAGGTTTTACGATGACTCTTACTTCGCGTCCAGCCTGAATGGCATACGATTTTTCAACACCAGGAATCTCGTTTGAAATGGCTTCTAATTGTTCCAAACGCTTAACATAGTTTTCCATAGATTCAGAACGTGCCCCTGGACGTGCTGCCGATAAGGCATCCGCTGCAGCAACTAAGACTGCAATAATCGATTCAGGTTCTTTATCTCCATGATGTGATGCAATCGCATCCACCACTTCTTTAGGTTCTTTGTAGCGGTTAACAATGTTAACACCAATCTCAACATGTCCACCTTCAATTTCATGGTCGACTGCTTTTCCAATATCATGAAGAAGTCCTGCGCGGCGAGCAAGAAATTCATCTTCACCAATTTCAACTGCTAGCTTACCGGCTAGGAAAGCTGCTTCAATTGAATGTTTTAATACGTTTTGGCCATAGCTTGTTCTAAAGCTTAAGCGACCTAAAAGTTTAACTAAATCAGGATGAATCCGTCCAATACCTGTCTTAAAGACTGCATCTTCTCCAGCTTCACGAATGAACATGTCGACTTCGACTCTTGCCTTTTCAACGACTTCTTCAATACGTCCTGGATGAATGCGTCCATCAGATACCAGTGTGCTTAATGCACGTTTCGCTATTTCTCTTCTGACAGGATCAAATCCACTTAATACAACTGCTTCTGGTGTATCATCAATAATTAAATCAACACCGGTTAATGCCTCAATCGTGCGAATATTACGTCCTTCACGTCCAATGATTCTACCTTTCATATCATCATTGGGCAAATCAACTACAGATACAGTTCTTTCTGTTGTTGTTTCACTTGCGTACTTCTGAATTGCCAAAGCCAATAATTGCTTGGATCTGGACTGAACTTCATTTTTAGCCTTTTCTTCTTCATCTCTAATGTAGATTGCAAT
>JAFGTX010000347.1 GCA_016938815.1 Clostridia bacterium
CTCCTTAAGATTCATTGAATACTCTTTAACTAGACTCAAGCACCCGATCTAAGAGGAAATTGCTAACATGAAAGCAGTTAAAACGTAAAACTTCATTAATTTCATGTCTAACCACCTCCTTGTTTATTATAAGTTCAGTATATCATAAACCGATTCTATTAAAAAAAGAAAAAGCCCCCGCATTTGCGAGAGCTCGTTATTAATCTTCTTGCTGCACATCAAAAGTGCCATTTTCACTTTCCGACGCTTTAACAACACGTTTATAATACTGGTACAAGACGATGACACCTATAAAAGACGCCACCATACCGATCACATAAAGTCCATTCTGAGAAATCGCTTCAGCTAGTGAAACACAGGTAATGCGTGAAATCGTCGTTGCCTTCAAAATGAAGCACATCAAGTTCATGCCACCAAAAAACGCCAGCGCCGTTATTAAAACTGGTATAGTTTTCTTTCTCACGTCATCACCCCCACCAAACTGTCATTACTTCCATCATTGATAATAACAAATTTTAGGAGACAATAACATTATGAAAGTATTAAATATCCTAATGAAAATCTTAAATTTGCCTATTCATTTCTGATTGCCTCTAAGGCACTCAGTTTCATGGCACGTCTAGCAGGATAATAACCGGATACTACACCGACAATCGTCGCAAATACGAGCGATAGACCCGAAAGCCAAAGTGGAATCACAGACATGATGCGTTCCGAATCGCCCCAGTACATGCCACTCCCCATGACATCAAACCCAGAAGAGTTGAGCAAGTATGAAATGCCGTAACTGAGCCCTAAACCGAAAAGACCACCAAAGAATCCGAGAATGCCGGATTCAAATAGAAATAGTCGCTTGATGTCTCTGAGTTCTGCACCCAGCACCTTCATAACGCCAATCTCCTTGGTCCGCTCATAAATGGACATAACCATCGTATTGGTAATACCAATGGCGGCAACAAAAAGGGAGACCGCACCAATGGCGCCTAAAACCGCCCTAAGGCCTGCAGACTGCTCCTTCATGCTAACTAAGATGTCAGAAAGACTCCATGCCTCAAAGCCCATTGCCTGCAATTGCTCTTGAACACCCTGTATCTTATTGATATCCGTTACCTTAACCTTAACGGTTTCATAATCGTTTTTATCCTCGTTGCGCTGACTGCCACCTTCACGCTTCTGCTGGCGTTCCTGATCCTCTTTGATCTTCCTGAGGTCATCAACATCCATATAAATATTCCAGTCGTATTCTGTATCCGTCTGCTCTAAAACACCGACGGCCCTTACAGAAACGCCTCTGCCGCTATCGTCATAATCATTCATCAGCGTTAATCGCGCCGACATGACATCGACCGATGTTCTATCCCGCCAATTTCTCGAACGTGGATTTCTGAATTCCTCTGTCGTCGTCGATCCGAACAAGAGACCATTTTTAGGAAAACTGTCCGTCAATTCACCCTGAGCCAGCTTAAAATCGTATTCATCAAGCAAGCTCATGTCGATACCGGTCAAATTGGCATAAGCCACATAACGCCCTGCTTTCAACTGCCCCCAATACTGCATTTCAGGCATGACCGCATCCACATCCGGAATCTGTTTCATTTGATCGACCGTTTTTTCCGTCAAATAGACCTGTTTGGTGTTTCGGATCATTTCATCGCTTTCTTCATCATATGAATAATCACCCTTTGGACGTACTTCAATCAGATTTAGACTGCCCATATCCTCAAGGGACTTTTCAAAATTCACATTCATGGCAATCCCTAGGGAAACCATAATTACAATCGAAGCCGTACCGATGATGACACCGAGAATAGTCAAGAATGTCCGCGCTTTTCGACGCCAAAGATTCTTCAGACCCATGGAAATAAGGTCAATACTATTCATCCTCGTCCTCCATCTCTGCTAACATTTTCGCTTTATGTTTCTTACGGAACCACACGCCACCTGCAATGGCACCCATCACGACAAAGATACCGATCGCCGTCTTCCAATCTGATTCAGGTGCTTGGTCTTCACCCATAAAGTCACCTTCTGAAAAATCACCAGGAAACTCACCATCTGAAAAATCACCCATACCGTCTCCGGTACCGACAAAGAAGCTGATTTCCTTTTCCACTTTTTCAATATTGCCAAGAGCGTCTTCATATTCGAAAATGAACTTGCCAGCCGCTTCACCTTCCGCTTCCGGTATCACTGTTGCAGAAAAATACTCGCTTCTACCACTTTCAAAATTACCTACAAAATAGTTGGAGCCTTGTACTTGAAAATTACCTTCCAACTTAACCATCATGTTGTACATGGTCGATTTACCCATATTGAAAAATTCCATTTCAATATCCGAAGGGACATCCATCATGGCATCCATCGGCAATACCGGCTCAGAAAGCTCAAGTCGTACAGGTTGAGAAACTTGGATACCCAGTTTTTCTACTTCCTTGTAAGGTTGTTCCTGCGAGTCGTAAGCGTTGCCTTCGCCATCTTCATATTCCATAGTCAAGGTCAGGTTGTATACCTTCACACTGGCATCGACTTTCGTCTTGAATTTTAAAGGTACCGTAATCATTTCCTGACGGCCTAGGTATTCTACGAAAAAGGAACTGGAACTGTCCACCGGGCTGAATACGCCGTCGTCCGATTCCATGGTTACCTTGATATTCTTAATGACATCGTCCGTACTGGTATTGTATAAATCCACGTCCAAGACGAATTCCTGTCCTGCCATGGCAACATCCATATCTTCTAGCGCGTAGTTCTTGACGATGATCTTCGGACGTCCAAGACCACTCTTACCATCTACCATGACGCCACAGTACTCTTCAAAGGTGCTCTTATCGTCACTGGATGCATCTGCGTAGTATTCTAAAACGATATAAAAATCGTTAAACTTCGTTTGCGCTTCACTTTTCGCCATAAAATCAAAGCTAAAGGATTTTACATCGTCACTTTTGAAGTCTTTAATCAATTTTTTCGGTGACGTCTTAGGGATAAAGTCATCTGGGTAGCGCACGCTGACCATGACCTTTTCCGCTTCCAAAGCACCTGTATTTTTCACATCGAAGGCAATGGTATAATTCTCGCCCGCTACCACTTGATCTTTACTTTTTACATTTTGTACCGCTAGTTCAATCGCCGCACTGTCTTTACCATCTACAGGCACATACACCATGGATTCCGTTTCATATGTCGTACCCTTTTCATCGGTATATTCGATCTTTGCCGTCAACTCATAGGTATCACTCTTGGCTTTTGGCGATGCTGCAATATTGTAGTAAACCGAAGATTCCTCACCACCTGCAATGCTGGCGATATTCTTTGAGTTGATGTCGTTGATCAAACGTACACCATCTTTATCAAAGCCTGATAGCGTGATCTTAACGTTATAAGCAGGAATCGTACCACGGTTCTCTACCGTTAGAAGCATGGCATCGTCGACGCCAGCCACCACATCATCACCGACAAATTGGTACTTGGTTACCCCAACCGTTGGTTCAATTTCGTTGTTGACCACTTTAATATAATAAGTGGATGTTGTTGTAAACTCATCCTTATGTACGTTGGTATAAGTGAATTCCAAATCGATGGCATAAATCTTGTTTTGTGCCGTCTCTGCTATTTGAACCTGAATCTCCGCCACTTCCGTCTTAGTCGAACGTAGATAGCCTATGGTATCCGTATAGGTTGCCTTGTCCATGATGAACGGCAGTTTTTCAGGATCAGTCGTAATTTTTACACGAACATCTTTCGCTGTATCCTTCGATAAGTTCTCAAGTGGAATTTGAAGGGTTACATTCTCGCCAGCC
>JAFGTX010000348.1 GCA_016938815.1 Clostridia bacterium
CCCTCCATGCATATTGAGCATGGCAAGGGTTTTGCTGAGCGTTTAGCGACCATCAAGGAAACCCTAACAGCGAATGGCGTCAAGAATATATATACGATTTGCCCTAACTGTTATGTCACTTTATTGGAGCATACGGATTTTAATGTAAAATCGGCTTGGTCTTTCCTGGACGGTCATTTACCAAAAGAAAGTCAAGATAGCTTGAAGGGGCGTGTCTTATCCATTCATGATCCTTGCCCCATTGTAAAGGATATTGAGGCGGCACATCATGTGAGAAATATTCTGCAACAGCTGGGTGCTGAAATCGTTGAATTTGACAAGAATAGAGAGAATACCATGTGCTGTGGTAAAAAGAACATGATTATGGCCTTGAACCCTGAAAAGGGTAAGAAAATATTCCATGTCAGAGCGAAACAGCTTAAAACAGATGAAGTCGCTACTTATTGTGCGGCCTGTGTGGATTCGTTCAGAGATCACGATTTTACGGCGCATCACGTGCTAGAATTGGTATTTCAGATGAATGCCACCACGTCGTGGATAAATCGATATAAGGCAGTAGGCGCCTTGAAAAGGGAGGTCTAGCCATGCTGGATACACATGGGAGAAAGTATGTAGACCGCCTCTTTGACCGTAGTGCGGCGGTTTTCTTGAAGTGTCATATGACACCGACGCAGGTTACGCTTGTCGCACTGGTGCTGGGCGTATGTGCCGGAATAGCCTATTATTTCGACCAACCGCTGTACAGCATCGGGCTGCTTTGGACTTCCGGATATCTGGATGCGGTCGATGGCGCCATGGCAAGGAAAAGCAATGCTACATCGGCTACCGGGACTTTGCTAGACATCTTTTTCGACCGGGTAGTGGAACTGGTTTTTATCCTATCCTTTGCTTTGAAGCATGAAACAGCGATTTTCGCTTTATTGACCCTGACCTGCACCATTGTTTTGTCCATGTCCATATTTCTAACCAGTGGTATGCTCATTGAAAATAGCGGTAAGAAGTCCTTTCATTATCAGGCGGGTCTTATGGAACGGACAGAAGGTTTCATCATGTTTACTTTGATGATGACCTTGAATTTCTATATGAGAGAGATCGCTTTTCTCTATGCAGGCTTGATTCTAGTTACAGTCGTACAAAGACTAAGGGAATCCATTCGAATTTTAGGGGATTCACGGACATTATAAAGTGATGAATGAAGATGCCAGTTTAGAATCTATTGCGCAGGATTTGAACTGGCTCTATTTATCTCATAAAAAAAGCAATGAAAAGAACTTAATTAAATAAGAAGGAGACCAAAATGAAAAAAATATTTGCAGTACTATTAATGATTACGATGATCGCGGTAACTGGCTGTCAAAGCAAACCGGCGGACACGAGCAAGGAAGAAATGACAAGCAGCGAAACGATAAATTTTGAGGTGACTACAGACGATTCTTGGAATAAGATTCTTGAAGATGCCAAAGGCACTACGGTAACTTTTTATGGCTGGGGTGGCTCTCAAATGACCAACGAATGGCTGGACAACACGGTTGCTGACTATCTTCTTGAAAACTATGACATTACATTAGAACGCGTGCCTATGAACATCGATGAGATTTTAAATAAGCTGTTAGGCGAAAAGCAGTTGAATGCAGAGGGTACGGTTGATGTGGTTTGGATTAATGGGGAAAATTTCTCGACAGCCAAATCGAATGATTTGCTTTATGGTCCTTTTGTAGGGCAACTACCTAATTTCAATCAATATGTTGATGCGAACGCACTAGAGTCAAATTTCGACTTTGGATTTTC
>JAFGTX010000060.1 GCA_016938815.1 Clostridia bacterium
CTGTCGGCCTTTTATGAAGTGGCACCTGTCATGATTCCATCCGAACGGATTGTGGAACATGGTCGCGTCACTTCCGTAGATATTGCATTAAGGAGTAGAAAATGATACATCACCAATTGGGATTAGCCTTGAACATTCGGGATATCGTCACCTTGAAGCCTTTGGACACTTGTGTGGTGACGTCGTCACTGACGAAGTCCAAGATGAAGAAGAAGGCTGGTGGCTATTATATTTGGAATAACCTGACGTATAACAACTTGGACGTGACCATTCAGTGCCGAGGCTATCAGTCCTTGGCCTTTTCCACTATGATCGATGAAGCATCACCTTATAAGTACTTGCTGCTTCTTCCGGATGGTGTTCTGAAAGAAGAGGTCTGTCAGAAGGTTCCAACCCCAGAAACTGAACTGGAGCTGATTCGAGTGAGTCGTGTACACACCATAGCACCCTATGAGAGTCGTGATACTCAGATTAAGGTACAAAGCGAGGGTGAGCTATTGCCTTATGCACTGGCGGTCAAGAGTGGGGCAGGATGGGTACGCGTAGAGATTGAAAGGGTCATTAAGGATGGTGATTACCACGTCCTGAATCTTAAAGGCGTATTGGCTTTTGATTTAAAAGCTTTGACACCGCTTTATTATGTTGTAGAGGGAGTGGAATAATGGGAGTTCTAGTCTGTTCAGGCGCAACGTGTACCTGCAGCTTTGGCACGACGCCGTCCAACTTGGCTGTGACGCCACAAAACAAGGTGCTGGGGGATATGCCCTTTGCGAATATATCGGACAATAAACCGACGGTCAACATACCACCCTTTGGTATGTGTCAAAGTCTTGCCAATCCCCAAGTGGCATCTGCCACTTCAGCGGCTATGGGGGTATTGACCCCCATGCCTTGTATGCCGGTGACATCGACACCTTGGGCGCCAGGCTCGCCAACGGTGCTCATCGCCAATATGCCGGCATTGAACAACAGTAGTAAATTGATCTGCAATTGGGGCGGGATCATCACGATTACCAATCCCGGACAGAATAAAGTGCTTGTTCCATAATACAAGGAGGCATTATGATTAGCAATTTTTTTGATATGACATTGGCCGATGTACCCTATGCATCCAGTGAAGCCCATTTGCTGGATTTAGCACGACTATGCGACATGCGTATAGACCTCTATTACGATATTTTTATCGATAATGAAAAAAAAAGAGCCTTAACGGATGTTTCAGTGGATGAAAACCACGAAGAAATTTTGGGCTTTATCAGCTCCTGTGAAGCTTACATAGAAGGGCGTCGTAAAAAGGCCCTAACGGCAGGTGTTTTTTTACCGATCGAATACATTCGTTATGTCTTTGAACTGGATGAATTTGAATATTTTACGCTGGTAGCGGCGCTAATGCCCTATATGAGCATTGAATTTGAAAGAAAATACGCCATATTGAACAATCATAAGGAGATTGGACATCCTTTCTTAGAAACTTGCAGCAAGCTCTACTTTCTTCAAAATAGCTTGGGTGGTAATATGATGCGACACAAGCAGTTTTGCAACAATAAGGTGCGCTTCTTATTCGAACGGCGTTACGATGAATTGGCCACATCATGGCTTGGCTATCCGCTAAAGCTTTCTGAACAGATCGCCTATTTCATATTAGGTGTTCATAACGAGGCGCAGCGTGTCGGTTATACTTGCCATTATCCTGAAACGGAACTAGAACGCTTATCCCCATCCCTTGAAGTCTATAAGGGCAAGGTAGAACGGTTCATAGATGCTTATGAGGGGTCGGTCCTACTGGTGACAAGCAGACGTGGCATCGGGAAAAAGCATATTCTAAAAACGATTGCAAAGAGTAGGGAGATGCCACTTTTGACGGTCGAGTGGCGGGATTATAAGGAGGATGAAAACGGCATTGGCGTTTTTGATGTGGTGCGTCAGTATATCATCGATCAATCCATTGTTTGCATCGATGAGGTTACGGCGATTGATGCCCAATTGGTCAGCTTTGTGAAAACTTTACATCGTTTGGGTGCGACGGTGATCATGACGTCCACCAATCAGGCGATTCATTGGCAGAATACGGACATACAGTTGATACGGCTACACATAGAGCTACCGAGTGTTTTGGAAAATCAAGCCATGTGGCAGGATGCGGCAGCAGCCCATATCCAAGAAGGAACGCTTGATATCCCATGGCTCTGCAACCGCTTTCGCTTTACCTATGGTGACATTGATACCATTGTACAACGCGCGCTTGAAAAAAGTCTTTTAGAAATAGAGACACTGGAAAAACCGGTCTTAGTGGACTGGATTGTCAAGGAAGAGGCCAAGGCACATTTCAAAGAACATCTTAATGGTCTGGTCATACCGGTTAAACCCATGTTTTCGTGGGAGGATCTGGTCATTGGTCTTAGCGGCGAGCAAATGCTAAAAAGTGCTTGCCATCGTGTGAAGTACAAGGATATCGTGTACGAGAAATACGGGCTGGGTGAAAGGGTTGCTTACGGCAAGGGCATTAACGTCCTCTTGAAGGGGCCACCGGGTACCGGGAAAACCATGGCAGCTCAGGTGATGGCCAATTATTTGGACATGGCGCTTTACAAGGTCGATCTGTCTCAGTTGGTATCCAAATACATCGGGGAGACGGAGAAAAACATTCAAACGATTTTTTCTGCTTGTGAAAACAGCAATATCATTCTGTTTTTCGATGAAATGGATGCGCTTTTTTCAAAGCGTACGGAAGTCTCAGATGCCAACGACCGGCATGCCAACCTGGAAATCGCCTATTTGCTTCAATCACTGGAGGCCTATGAGGGCGTGGTGATCATGGCGACCAACTACGTCGAAAACATCGATGAAGCCTTTATGAGGCGGATTCAATATATTGTAGATTTTCCGCTACCGACTAAGGAACAGCGGTTGAAAATATTAAAGGGCATGTTGTCAAAGGATATACCCCTATCGGAAGATTTGGATTGTGGTGTTATCGAACCCTTTGATTTATCCGGCGGCGAAATTAA
Organism: Clostridia bacterium; assembly: GCA_016938815.1. Classification (GTDB taxonomy): domain Bacteria; phylum Bacillota; class Clostridia; order Peptostreptococcales; family Acidaminobacteraceae; genus JAFGTX01. Next base: position 3,009 of record JAFGTX010000060.1, read on the forward strand.
AAACATCGTCGTAGCCAGTGTTTACAGCGCGGTTCATGAAGATAGCCCTGTGACCACAAGGCACTTGGTGCAGAGCATTAAAAATGAAATTGAAAAACAAGGTAAATTGATTTCCAATAGTGATTTTGGAAAATATCGAATTTATCTTGAGGTGTAGTGTGTTGGACGTCAAGGGGCAGGTGATGGGATGCGTATTTTTGAGAAGCAGGATAAGGTAGAAAAAAAATTGAAAAGCAAATCAAGGCAGAAAGACTATTATTTACAGCATCCGATTGAGGAGAAAGAGGTCTGCTTTGGAGAACGCGAGGACCGCATACTGCACACGCTGAACAGCGAGAATACGAAAAAGGTTAAACTGGGTGAAATAGAGTCGCCTACCGGGGATATTATCGTCAGTAAAGACCTTGAGCATGACACCACGCTGATTGGCTTTACAAAAAAAACAAGCCCGGTGACCCAGGCAGATGACTATGCCGATCAACACTTCCTAACCGACCACAGCACGCAGGTCAAATCGGATGCGATGGAAGTTGAAATCCAAAGTAAGGAAAGCAACATGCTTGTCCTTGAAGGCGATGCGTCCAAGAAGTACCAACACTTCAAAAAAGCGCTGCAAAAATATACGCCGGATGAACTTGAATTGACGTCAGTTGAAGCTGCTTCACCGACATCTCTTGAAGAGCATGCTAGCGGTGAAGAAGCCGCACGGGCGCTGGCGGTTGAAAATAAAATCAACAAAGCCCTAGAAAAGGGTAAGCAATTAGCCAAACAGATCAAGAAGGATGACTTTCCGGAACTGATGAAAAAGCGTCTATTGGCAATGGAAGAAGAAAACTTAGAAGACATTGAGGATGAGGAGGAAGAATGATGAAGATACGCGAAGCGGTTGTGGACTATCTAGAGGAGAAGAAATGGCCTTATATCGACAAGGAAAATATATTCAAAGTGGATGTTGAAGGGGATGACTGTGTATGGCAGTCCTTTATCAACGTAGAGGAAGATATCGAATCCGTTGTCTACTATGGTGTTTTCCCAAATCGCGTGCCAGAAGAGAAATTCGACATGATTGAAGCCGTGATCGGCAGCTTGAATTTAGGCTTCAAGTTTGGCAATTTCGAACTCAACAAACAGGGTGGTGAGCTGAGATATAAAACTTACCAGATGTTCCCTGAAGGCGATTATGATAAAAAGATGTTTCTGGAAAATTTATTCTTATCCAATATCTATGCCATGGATCAAACCATCGGCGTGCTTCAAAAAAGCATTTTTACAGATATGAACATAGAAGAATTAATCGTGGCGCTCGATCAGTCAAAGTAAGGCTTTGACACATAGGGAAGTGAGGTGAATGCTGTGAGCGAATCGACATATAGGGACAAGACGTCAGAATCTTCGTCGGAATCTTCAAGTGGTGTCAAGGGCCGTGGCGGTCTTGGCAGTTCTATTAAATCCTTATTTAATTATATGTCAGGGACGAAATCAGAAGAGGGACCATCCCATGAAAGAACGACTCAGTCGCGGTCGGGTGGTCTGCGTGCGGCTATTTTGGCCCATAGAATGGAAGGCAGCCGTGAACAGGCATTGGGAGAAGGACAACATGACGACCTCTACAATCTCATGGGTGTATCTCGGGCTCAAATTGGTGATGAAGCACCAGAAGAAAAGAAAAAAACGGGGATTTTTTCTAAAATAGGGTTTTACTTTGGCGCAAAAAAAGATCAGACCTTGAATGATATGGACTTCAAGAAAACTGTTTTTATGAAGTCACCCAAATCAGATATCGGGAAGAAAGATGATTTTACCCTTCGTGCCAAGGACGTTTATTTGAAGTTTGCGGCTCTGAGCAAACCCACCAAGGTACAGGGACTTGATTTTTCTATCCATTACGATGCGGATAAAGATCAGCGAATGACGACCTTTGAAAGTGGCTCTACGGTGAAAATACCGCTCTATCCCGGTGAAACCCCTTTGACTGCAAAGAGATTGAAATTCGACCCACATGGTGATACCTTGTCTTTCTATGACGTCAATTTGACATCGCGATTCAAGCGAGGCACCATCTCTGGCAAGGACCATTTGCATTTGCCTGAAATGACCCTTGCGGTTACTACAAGTGGTGCGGAGGTGGAGCAACAGCGCTATCATGGCCAGTTGTTGGGCATGAAGCTGGAAACAGACAATGACTATATTGATCACCAAGGCTATAAGCTACCTGCAAGGGTGCCGGTCGTCTTCAATTTTCATGCCAAACAGCCCTTTAGATTTTCAACAGTAGCCTTCCAAACGACTTTTAATTTCAAGCCAGTCGGCGATGCAGGAGCAGACAAGAAAAAGGACGCTCAGCGGACGTCACTTGTCCTTGAACAAGAGGAAAGACAAGCGCCACAGAAGGAGGCGACCCCTGAGCCAACGACGATGAAAAGCGCTCTTAACGCGGTTCACGATATCAGCAAAACGGTATTTCCCCATTATTTCAACTTTAAGCGTATGACGGCGATGGATGCCATGACGCCGAATGTTTTCACTTATAAAATTACCGGCGTAAAGCAGGATTGCTTTGATATGGGTCAGCTCTCCAATGCTCAACTGGTAGCCACAAGAGCCAGCGGTGGTGCGATGGACTATCATTTAGAAGTTGAAGAACTCACCTATGAAAATGCTGGCTTGTCCTTAACGATGAAGGACATTGAAGCAACAGATTTGGCGATAACCAGTAAAGAGGTAGAAGGAGAACACACGGAAGCGGAGATTCTTAGAATAGAATCAGTGATGATGGATGAAGACATTAATTGGGATGTTGAACTTAAAAATACGGCGATTGCCCTAGGCGAGGAAGATCAGGAATTGAATGCCTTGATTCCTGAGTCGGTTCTAAATCTGGTAGAATTGCCCTTTGATACGGCATTGATGGCTGATTTCTATTTGGGGTTGGCCAGCCTAAAAATGAAAGACATTCACCTATATGCCAGCACACCTCAAGTACGCCTTAGAAGCATTGCTTTCGGTTTATCGGACTATTTTAAACTGAAATACGATATATTTGAAAAAACGGTGTCTGGCTCCGCTGAGTATGCTTTCCCAGAGGAAGAGGACAGCTATGAACTGGCAGGACTCAGTATCGGCGTGCCGATTATTCCGGGCCTTGAAGCGGGTCTTGAGTTCAATTTAGGATTTGGATTTGGCATTGAGGGGGCGGTCAGCGCTAAAAAAGAGAGTTCGGGCTGGCGTTTCAAAGAAGCATCCATCAATGCGGAAGCGCAACTGGATGCAGCACTGGGTGCCTTTGTAGCGGCAGGAAATACCAATATCGTAGCCATTGCCCTTCAAGCCTATGCGGATTTCATTGCCAAGATGGAAGCCGAGATGAAGTTGAAAGGTGGTTTCAGCCGTGCAGATGATTCGTCTACAGAGGCAGCTGAGTTGTCAGAGGATGCTGAATTTACTTCGGATTTTGAGACGACCTTATCCACTAAATTGGGTGCCAAGCTGGAAGCGCGTGCACTACGGATTTTCAGAAAGACCCTCTATAAGATTGAAACCAAAGAGTATACATTAGGCGAGTTTGCCCTTTCGGTAAGAAAAGTCAAAGGGCAACCGTGGGAATTCAACTACGATAAAGATATGGAAAGCAAAGACGGCTATCTTGGTACGGTAGCAGGTGAATACAGCGATCAGAGTGCATTTTACGTTCAACTCCTGAACCTAGGTGAAGAGAGTCAGATTGAGTTTTTCAACGACGATGAGTCGGAAGATACTTTCATGCGCATCAAGGGCCGCAGTGAAGAGGTGGAGACCCTCTATAACGACCGAATATTCGCTTTGAAGGAGCGTTTTGAAACTCAGCGCGACGTCCTAGAGCAAATTGCCAAAAGCAAGGGCGTTAAAAAGCATAAAAAGCGTTTTGAGTATTATATTGGACTTCAAAGGGGCTTTAGTGTTCAAAGGGTCTTCGGTACCTTGTCTGAAAGGGAGATACTGAGCCGACTGGACAATCCAAAAGTCTTGAAAAACATGGTTAGGGCCCACCGTGATATGAGTATTGCGGATATTTTAAGCAACGAAACTTACCTTGCGGAGTTGATTGAGCACGAAAAAGGGCGATTGAATGTCTACGCTTGGAAACAGGAGAAGAGGATACGTGGCTTTGACGTTTCTGATTGGGAAGAGAGCCTGCTCTACGTTGCAGAACAACTGACCATCAGTGAGAATGTCCTCCGCGCGATTCAGACCTTCAATCCGGGAGAAGGGACAACCATCAACCTCTCACAAACAGCTGGAGAATACTCCTACAGTGAAGGGATGCTAAGAGCTTTGATCAAAGACGAAACCTATCACCAAAACGTCCGTGCCATCAAGAGCGAACTGGAAGAACAGCACGTTGACGAAGAACGGAAACTGGGTATTCTCGAAGCCAACTTGCATCGGGGTTCAGAAGAGACAGATGA
>JAFGTX010000061.1 GCA_016938815.1 Clostridia bacterium
AACGCCTTCCCAACAGACACAGACGCTGAGCTTAAGTTCGTTGAAGACCGTTGTAATGCAATGGGCATCGATGTCGTACTTTCAGAAGTATGGGCAAAAGGCGGCGACGGCGGCGTGAAACTTGCTGAGAAAGTAGTAGAGATCGTAGAAAAGGGTGAAGCTCAATTTACACCACTTTACGATTTGGATATGCCTGCAAAACAAAAAATTGAGAAGATCTGTAAAGAAATCTACGGTGCTGAAAGTGTTGATTTCGCTTCAAAAGCACTTAAGGATATCGCAAAATTCGAAGAAGATGGCGTGGGTCATTTGCCAATTTGTATGGCGAAGACACAATACTCTTTATCGGATGATCCTAAATTAATTGGTAGACCAACGGGCTTCACTGTAACCATCAGAGAAGTGAAAGTATCTGCTGGTGCTGGTTTCCTTGTGGCGCTTACTGGCGACATTATGAGAATGCCAGGCCTTCCTAAGGTACCTGCTGCCAACAAAATGGATTTATTGCCTTCGGGAGAAATCATCGGATTATTCTAAGTTTATTCAATTAAAAATAAGAGACTTGTCCATTTTATTGTGACAAGTCTTTTTTTGCCTTGAGAGGGTCAAGTATTATATAATGGAGATGCTCAGATAAATTTGAAAGGGTTGAACGGATGAAGATCATCTACAATGAAGCAAAACAAGAAGTTATCTTGGACCAAGTGTCGGACTTCGACATCACACAAACCTTGACCTGTGGCCAGTGTTTTAGATGGCATGAAATGGGAAGGCATCTTTTTAGAGGGGTTGTCTTTGGTCGAGTAATTGATGTGGAACAACTTGATGACCATACCGTGATATTTTACCGAGTCGATAGACCCTTCTTTGAGGCGCATCTCGTAGACTATTTTGATTTCGGTACGGATTATCGCGTGATAAAGGAAGATCTGATAGAAAGAGATGATGCGGTCAAGCAGGCGATCGCTCATGGTGGTGGTATTCGAATCCTCAATCAGGAGCCATTTGAACTCCTCTTGTCCTTTATCATTTCTGGGAACAACAACATACCTCGTATAGCTAAATCGATTGAGGCGGTGGCGTCAGCTTATGGTTCTCTTATTGAAACGATAGACGGCAAGGCCTACTATAGTTTTCCCACACCGGATCAACTAGAAACGGTGACGGTAGAAGATTATAGACAGCTGGGCGTAGGTTATAGGGATAAATACCTCAGGGATGCGGTGGAGACGATTTTGGAAGGTCGCATTGATTTGGATCGTTTGCTGACAGCCGATTATAAACTATTGAAAGAGACGCTCATGTTGATCAAGGGCGTAGGCTCCAAGATAGCGGATTGTGTGATACTCTTCGCTTTCAAGAATAAATCTGCTTTCCCAGTCGATACATGGGTAAAAAAGATAATAAGAACATACTATAGCGAAGAACTGACAAAAAATGAGGACATCCTAAAGTTTGCTAGTGAACATTTTGGTGTACATGCTGGCGTCGCGCAGCAGTATTTGTTTTATTACGCTAGAAAAATAAAACTATAAGGTGATGGTATGGATATCTATTTAGGAAGACAGGCAATATATGATACACGCATGAATGTTTTTGCTTATGAGCTGCTTTACAGAGCCAGTGAAAAAAACGTTTCGGGTGTTGTGGACGGAGATTCTGCGACATCGGCTGTAATCACGAACAGCATTACCCTTTTCGGCCTTAACAAGCTTACTGAGGGTAAGCGGGCGTTTATTAATTTCACGCGAAAACTGATCATGGAGGAAATGCCTCATGTGCTCGATAAGTCGGCAGTAGTGGTCGAAATATTAGAAGATATCATACCCGATCAGGAATTCTTAGAGGCTTGTCGTATGCTCAAGGAGAAGGGCTATATTCTGGCGCTGGATGACTATTGTCTCCAAAATGAAAATATGGAACTGCTGAACATTATCGATATCATTAAAGTGGATTTTCGATTAACGACAAAAGAAGAACGTGTAGAGATTGTGCAACGTTATAAGAAGAATAAAATCATCTTTTTAGCAGAAAAAGTAGAAAGCGAGCAGGAATATCAAGATGCAATTGATGCTGGATACAAACTGTTCCAAGGTTTTTTCTTCTCAAAACCATCCATCATGACAGCCAAGGATTTCAGAGGTCAAACCTATCATTATTTGAGAATATTGGAGGAACTGGAAGCAGAAGAACCAAACTTTTCAGTAATTACTAAGATATTCGAGTCTGATGTGGCACTCTCCTATCGTTTGCTTAAACTGCTCAATTCAGCAGCCTTCCAGACGCGGAGCGAAATTACGTCGATTAACCACGCCTTGGTCATCTTGGGCCTACGTGAAATATACAAATGGGTCATGCTGATGATGATGCGTGACATGGGTGAAAATCGCCCGGACGAATTGATACGCTTGTCTCTTGTTCGTGGTAAGTTTTCTGAATTGATTATGGCCGAGACAAATCATAGAGAAAGAAAGACGGAAGCTTTTATGGTGGGCCTGTTTTCTATGCTGGATTTACTGGTGGGAGAAGAACTCAGTACCGTGCTGAAGGAAATTCCGATCAGCGAGGAGGTCAAAGCGGCGCTGCTTGGGGAGTCCAATATTTTTTCAAAGGTGCTCGACCTCACGGTATGCTATGAGTTTGCAGATTGG
>JAFGTX010000349.1 GCA_016938815.1 Clostridia bacterium
AAGATGTATGTCATCGAAGTTAACCCAAGAGCAAGTAGAACGGTACCTTACATTAGCAAGGTCACTGGCTTGCCGATTGTAGAGTTAGCGACAAGGGTATCCCTTGGAGAGAAATTGGCGGATTTAGATTTCGGTGTGGGCTTATACAAGGAACCGGAAATAAAGAGCGTGAAGATGCCAGTGTTCTCTACGCAAAAATTGGAGAACGCGGAAATTTCATTAGGACCTGAAATGAAATCGACCGGCGAAGTACTGGGAATCGGAAAAACCTTCGATGAAGCTTTCTATAAAGGCTTTATCGCTAGCGGCACGCAGTTCGACTTCCCTCAAAAAAGCTACTTAGCAACGGTTAAGGATCAAGACAAGGCGGAGTTTCTCGATATTGCAAAAAAACTGGATCAACTCGGTTTTACAGCCTATGCAACAACCGGTACGTGTAAGTTACTCACTGACGCGGGTATCAAGGCATGTCCTGTAGAAAAGCTGTCTGGCAAAGATAATACCATTGAAGACTTAATCGGACAGGATAAGGTGGATTTTATCATCAATACGCCAACGGCTGGATACAACTCTAAAAAGGACGGTTTTAGGATTCGTAGATTGGGCATTGAACGTGGTATGAGCGTCTTCACAGCACTGGATACGGTTGCGACTTATGTCGATGTCATTGAAAGAAATGGTCATAAAGCATCTTACGATGTCATTAATTTAAATAAAATTGTTTTATAGAACACAAAAAATGGATATAAGTATAGATAAGAAAAGAATAGTGATAACTATTCTTTTCTTGATTGCGCTATTATTGATTAATCACAGAACGTTATAAAAGGAGATGGGGAAATGAAGATTGCAGTAATTTCAGACGTTCACGGAAATTTATCTGCATTAAATGCCGTGTTGCAGGATATCGAAAAACAGAACATTACCAACATATTTTTCTTAGGAGATTTGGTGATGAATGGCCCGAGTCCGTGGGAAGTGTTTGAGGTCATAGATGCTTTATCTCCGGAAGTGTGGATTAAGGGCAATACAGATGAATGGCTGGAAAATTACGTGGAAAATGCAGAGCCTGAAGACGAACATACCAAGCTGATCATCGAGAGGAATAACTACGCCAAAGGACGTCTTTCAGAAAAGCAGATTGAGAAACTGAGGAATTTACAACAGCAAAGCACGGTAATTATCAATGACAAAAAGATCTTGTGCGTCCATGGTTCACCAAGTTCAATGGATGAAAGTATCGGCATGATGAATTCATTGGACTATTTTGGGGAATTGTTTGATAACAATACATTTGATTTGATATTGTGTGGTCATACCCATCTGCCGTTTATCGGATTTTATAAGGGCAAGAAAATCATGAATCCAGGTGCTATCGGCTTTTCCTTGGATGAAGATCCTAGAGCATCCTATGGCATACTCACTATAGGCAATAACGAGTTTTCGCTCACAATCCAGCGTGTGGCTTATGAGAT
>JAFGTX010000350.1 GCA_016938815.1 Clostridia bacterium
AGGCTGATATGACACAATTTGAGGAAATTGACGGAAAGGCTTTAAATCTAGTGATGCTTGGAAATCCGGTGACCATTGAACATTTAGTTGCCATTGCGCGCCATGGTGCCAGTGTTGGCTTTTCGCAAAAATATACAGAAAGGGTTGAAGCATCGCGCTCACTCGTCGAAGGATGGATTGAGGAAGGCCGCGTCATGTACGGGATCACGACCGGATTTGGCGCATTGAGCACTAAGGTTATTTCCAAGGCAGAAACAGAACAACTACAGGAAAATATTATCCTGTCTCATGCGGTCTCTGTAGGCGCGCCGCTTGAAGTAGAGCAGGTAAGGGCTATTATGGTCTGTATGCTGCAAAGTATGGGACAAGGATACAGTGGCGTACGTATGGCGTTGCTGCATAAAATAAAAGATTTTTTGAATGTTGGTATTACCCCTTATGCGCCAGGCGATGGTTCAGTAGGTTATCTCAGCGTTGAAGGTCACATCGGTTTGGCACTGATCGGTAAGGGGCGGGTCTATTATCAGAATCGATTGATGGAGACGAAAGAAGCGCTTCAAATAGCGAAAGTAGCACCCATTAGGTTAGCGGCTAAAGAAGGTTTGGCCCTGATTTCAGGGACGACGAGTCCGACTGCTTTGGCGGCACTGGCAATCTATGATATGGTGCGGGCAACGAAAACAGCGGACGTGATAGGTGCTATGTGTCTGGAAGTGACTAAGGGGACCCTTAAAGCGTTTGATTCACGTTTGATGCAGGTGAAGCCTTATGAAGAGCAGTCTTCTGTCGCAGCCAATGTTCGAAAAGTACTATTCGATTCTGAAATTGCAAAGGGGCATATGGACTATAGACTGCAGGATGCCCTCTCGGTTCGAGCGATTCCTCAATTACACGGTGCGGCGCGAAGGACCCTTCTTCATTCTTATAAGACCATTGAAGAAGAACTGAATTATACAGGTGACAATCCGATCATATGGCGAAATGTTGAAGATGAATTGGCTTCTGAGGCCATGTCGGGATGTCACTGCGATGCTTCCTATGTGGGTCTGGCTATGGATTCGGCTTGTATTGCGGCTACGATGCTTGCGAAGATGTCAGAGCGACGAAACTATCGATTGACGACGTCCACCCATTCGGAAATGCCATGGTTCTTGATTAAGAATCCTGGCATCAACTCGGGCCTTATGATTCCTCAGTATACACAAGCGGGCCTACTTAATGAGATGAAGATGATGAGTGCATCGGCAGTTGTTGATAGCGTACCGACTTGTGGCGGTCAGGAAGACTATGTTTCCATGGGCTACAATGCGTGTAAGAAATCTGTCAAAGTGGCTGAAAAACTGGAGTACATCTTGGCAATCGAACTTTTATCGGTTTATCAAGCTCACCAATTCATGGATGGCATGAAACCGGGAAGCGCTGTTCAAGCCTTGCTGAACGATATTGCCACCGAAGTGCCGCCGATAGAAGTGGATACCCAGTTACATCCTTATATTGAAGTACTTAAAACCATGATGCATAGCGGTCGTGTGATCGATGTCGTGGAAAAGGTAATCGGAAAATTGGAGTGATACTATGAAAGTGGATCTGGCAAAGATTTTTTTAACACCCCCAAAATCTCTTTTCGAAAGAGTGGTCTTGTTTTTGATGCTGGTCGTGAGTTTCATACTGTTTTTCAGACCGCTTCAATTCAGCGCCATGCCACCTTTTGAGGCTGTGCTTACGGCACTGGTGCCATCCTTATCCATTTCATGGGGTTGGCTGATCTTTCTGCGCTACCGATTTAGGAAAAAGGAATTTTTAACACGTCAATTTTAATGTTTGTCTCGGGCCTTTCACTTGTCATATGATGAGTGGAAGGC
>JAFGTX010000062.1 GCA_016938815.1 Clostridia bacterium
ACATGAATCCCCATGGCTATGGTAATAGACGGCACAATCAAGGGTGCTAATACCAATAGTTTGATGATCCCTTTACCCTTAAACTCATACTGGCCGATTGCCTTACCCGCCGGTATGGTGATAAGCAACGTAAAAATGGTCACATAAGCAGAGAGTGACAAACTCTTCAGCAAAATCTCCAAAGTCTTGTTTCTAGGGTCTAGAAGATACTTGATACTACGCATGCCCCATTCGGAAGGCAGCATATTCGGCCAAACCCAAGATTTAGTGAAAGTCCAAATTAGGACGACCAGAATCGGAAGGACCAAACTCCATATGATAATGTTCATTAAAAAACGCATCAGTATTTTTCTTTTCATAATTAACCCTTAATCTTTGTATTTGAGCAAGGGCTTAAATACAAAGCTAGTCAGTCCTACAATAAATAAACTCACGCCCGTCAGCACCATATTGATGGCCATGGTATAAGGCCTATGGCTTAAATCAGGATTGGTATATTCGATGTAGGATAAAATTGGTAATGCCTTTGGCGCTGTGGGACCTAGTAGGTAAGGAATCTCAAATGCGCCAAATGAAAAAGCGAATATAATGATAAAATTAGCCAATAAAGTCGGTGCGATCAAAGGCAAAATGACATATCTGAAGACTTGCCATTCACTGGCACCTAGATTAAAAGCCGCTTCTTCCAGTCTATTGGTCACGCTTTTCAAAATATCAAACACCACCATCGCGATAAATGGCGTCGCTTTCCAAACATAGGCCAGCATAACCCCCTTGCCAGTTCTATCAAAAAGAAGAACTGGCATTTGAGAGGATTCTGTAATAAACCCGAAAAGGTATAGTAACCGAGAAAGCACACCGCTTTGCGCAAATAGTGTATAAATCAACAAGGCAGCTATGGCATGAGGCACAACAATCGGCAATCTATAGAGCATACTGCTCAACCGATCACTGACACCACTTTTCAATAGCAGATAAGCCAGCAGCAAACCCACAAGGACCGATAAGACACTGGATACAAAAGATGTATACAAACTAAAGGTCAGTGCCGACTTGAATTCGGGATTTGAAAAAACCATCATATAATATTTTAGCGAGACTTCCCTTAAACCAATGGCAGGAAAATAGCCGAAGCTTTGAGCGAGTCCCATGGAAAGTCCGCCAATGAAAACAAACACAATCAGCGTCATCACTGGCGTCAACATAATATATGGCTTTAATTTATTCACCCGGTACCGTCTCCATCCAAATCTCTTCAATAATCGGAATTAAATGCACTGGCAGTTCCGGTAATCTCTTTTCTAACAATTCTGCTTGAGACGGTACACCTTCTCCAAGCGGTACACTTGTGAACAGTGCTTGTTCTTCCTCATTCAACGTGCTATTATCTAAAACCGGTAAATCACCCCATACTTCCGGATTGTATTTCGATGCTTGAAGTTCCGGAGAAAGAATGGCGTTGATGACAACCATTGCTGCGCTCTTATTGGTTGCATTTTCAGGAATCGCCAAGTAGTGCGTATTGCCAACAGAGCCCTTGTCAAATACGAAGGCTTGAGATGTCTTTGAAAACTCGCCTGTTTTGATTTTAC